>JBAUJD010000164.1:0-1978 GCA_049683515.1 Thermosynechococcaceae cyanobacterium
TCTGATTGCGGGCTATCTGTTTGGCATGAACTATCGCTATACGGTGCGGACCGATCTGAATCCGCATCTGGGTTCGGGGGTGGTGATGACGTTTGGCTTGATTCGCGGGTTAGCACAGCTCGATGTGGGGTTGATGGCCCAGGGCGTGATCTGGCCCTTTGTGGTGCTGGCACTAGAGAGCGTGTTTTTGTTTGCGATCGCACGTCTCGTTCTTGACCTTGTATTCCGGCTAGGCTGGGTACAACGCTCAGGACTCGAAGCCTTGCAGGGCAGTGAGGATTAATGCAAGACCGCTTCTACAATTTATTAGCCCTCTCTAGCCAAGTCTCAGCGGAAGACGGATCTCCCTGCTGTTGGTAAAGCTTCGCCACCTGACGATAATCAGCCTTTGCCCCCGCAAGCTGTCCTGCTTTTTCTCTCGCGCTGCCGCGAACGATGTACCAAGCGGCCTGAAAAGGCTGTAGCTCAATCATCTTGGTATAGTCAGCAAGGGCCTCGACATACCGTTTTTGCTTCTCGTACAGTTGCCCTCGACTCTGATAGACCGACGCATCACTCGGTTTGAGGGTTTGAAGCTGACTATAGGCCGAAATTGCCCCGTCCACATCATTCATGTCTTCACTAAGCGAAGCAACCTGCTCAAAGGCGCGGGAATTGCGAGGATTGATCTTCGCCATCATGCGATAGTCCTGTAGCGCCCCTTGGGGGTTACCGCTATAGCGACGCACATGGGCGCGGCGATCGTAGGCTTCGACATTCTGCGGATTGAGTTTGATCAGTTGGTCGTAATCTTTGAGTGCCCCCTGAGAATCACCTTGAATGAAGCGCGTACTCCCACGCTGACTGAAAGCCAATATATTGGTCGGATCAATCCGAATCATCGCAGAATAGTCTTGAATGGCAGATTGATAATCGGACTGAGCCATATAGAGCGTGGCACGCCACAGATAAGCCTGCAAACGTTCGGGGTTAAGTTCAATCACTCGGCTAAAATCTGAGACGGCACCGGCTGCGTCACGGCTAGCATTCCGATACGCTCCGCGTAGCCAGTAAGCCTGCTCTGCTTTGGGATCGAATTCAATGACCCGATCTAAATCCTGCAAAGCTGCTTGGGACTGACCACCTGCAATCGCATAATTAGCCCTCGCCAAATAGAGGCGAGCCTCACGGGGCGAAGTGCCAATGGCCTGAGACAAGATTGCCCGTGCACCGGCATAGTCGCCCGACTGGGCCTTAATGGCGGCAGTAATCAGGGCGTCATCAACGGGGGAGGGCAGCGGTGCATTGGCAGGCAAATGCGCCTTAAAGGTCATTCCCATCGTCTTGGCCTGCTTGAGAAACGCTTCGATGGGAATACCGAGATTAAATCCTGTTTTAACGCGAATATCGCTATTGAGCGTTGAAGCTTCTAGGGTACTATCAACATCCCCGCGACCGTGGATGCCGACGAGTTCGCCATCACCATTAAAGACGCCACCACCACTCATGCCAGGGAGGGTCGGGTTGGTGTAGACCATCGCATAGCCATCGGCAAAACTGCGGCTGCTACGGGCGGTAATGTTGCCATCGGTAAAGTTATAGACAGGTTGGGTGATGGCGGCAGTCGTCACCGGGAAACCCGCCACAAAAACGGGCAAACCTTCGCTGGCCTGAGCATTGGCGAGAGAACAGACGCTGTAGGTGCGATCGCTTTTGAAGGTCACCACTGCGAGATCAATATCCTTTAAGGGACGCACCTGTAGGGCAGTATGCTGTTGCTGATCATCCGTGGTGATGCGATAGGGGCTATCAGGTGCGGCCACAACGTGGGCTGCGGTTAAAAGGGTGTAGGTGTTGCCTTGGCGCTCGATAATTACGCCCGATCCCTCAGTGATGCCATTCCCTAAGCTCACAGTGACCTGCTTGGTTCGCTGGGCGATATCCCCCGTAGCCAGCGCGACTTGAGATGGCCCCGTCGGTCGGTCGGCCTGGGGCAGGG
>JBAUJD010000165.1:0-1623 GCA_049683515.1 Thermosynechococcaceae cyanobacterium
TGCTTACCTTCAATAATGTCAGATAGGGACTTCAGCGGTCGATTATTTGCCCCGACAACGGTTCGGCCCCGCCGCCCATTATCAATGAGAGCATCGACGGCTTCCTGGAGCATTCGCTTTTCATTACGAACGATGATTTCAGGAGCTAGAATTTCCTGAAGACGAGCCAGACGATTATTGCGGTTAATAACCCGCCGATACAGGTCATTGAGATCAGAGGTGGCAAAGCGCCCCCCATCTAACTGCACCATTGGTCTGAGGTCAGGAGGAATGACCGGAATGACGCTGAGGACCATCCAGTCGGGCAGTGCGCCGGTACCCACAAAGTTGTCAACGACTCGCAGGCGCTTAATCAGCTTGGCGCGCTTTTGTCCCTTTGAGTTGGTGATATCTTCGCGAAGCTGTTCGGCTTCACCTTCTAAATTGATGTCTTGCAAAAGCTGCTGAATGGCTTCAGCACCGATGCCGACCTCAATCCCGGTGAGTTCAGAGTCTTCGCTGTAGATTTGGTCTTCAACCTCAATCCACTGGTCTTCGGTGAGTAGTTGTTTGTAGGTCAACGTATCGGAGTTACCCGCATTAAGCACGACATAGGCGTTGAAGTAAACAATCTGTTCTACATCGCGCAGGGGCATGTCTAGCAGCGTCGCCATGTAGCTGGGGATGCCCTTGAGATACCAAACGTGGGTGACGGGAGCAGCTAATTTGATATAGCCCATTCGATGTCGCCGGACACGAGATTCCGTCACCTCAACGCCGCAGCGTTCACAGACAATGCCTCGGTGGCGAACGCGCTTATATTTGCCACAGTGGCATTCCCAGTCCTTTGCAGGGCCAAAGATGCGCTCACAAAAGAGACCGTCCATCTCTGGCTTTAGGGTTCGGTAGTTGATGGTTTCAGGCTTTGTGACCTCTCCTACAACCTGATTATTGGGTAAAGCTCGCTCTCCCCATTGTCGAATGCGGTCTGGAGATGCCAGACCAATTTTTACGTAGTCAAACCGCTGTTCTAGCTTTGGCATTGCTACAGGCTTCCTCTCTTCTCTGTTGATCTGTCTGCTGAATATTCGGTGGTGATGGCGCTAATTCCTAAACGTTAGAGGACTCTCCTTCTTCAGATCGGGAGAAAGACTCATAGGTAGGCCGTGATGGGGTGCGACGATTACTGACGTCAGCCATCAGATCGACTTCAGAGTCACGGCTAATGCCGTCATCATCGGTGTCGAGTTTATGCACCGCAATGTCTAAGCACAGAGACTGCAGCTCTCGCATCAGTACCTTGAACGATTCTGGCGTTCCGGGTCGAGGAATAGCTTGGCCCTTGACGATGGCATTGAGGGCTTCGTTACGACCCTGCATATCGTCAGACTTCACCGTCAACAGTTCCTGCAGCGTATAGGCAGCACCGAAGGCTTCCAGTGCCCACACCTCCATTTCTCCGAATCGCTGTCCGCCCTGCTGCGCTTTACCCCCCAATGGCTGCTGCGTCACCAGAGAATAAGGTCCAGTGGATCGGGCGTGAATCTTGTCATCGACAAGGTGGACCAGCTTCAGCATGTAGGCTTTACCGACGGTGATGGGCTTGTCAAAGATTTCCCCGGTGCGACCGTCAAAGACCTTGAG
>JBAUJD010000166.1:0-3477 GCA_049683515.1 Thermosynechococcaceae cyanobacterium
GCGTGATATTGATACTCCTATATCCTGAATGAATTGCCTTGCGAGAGTTAACCTAACTCAGTGGGAGTTGGAGATAACAGAGTTTGCCGGAAATGAATGGCAGAATCATCGTCAGGAATGTGGTGAGCCAGAACTTCAATAAACTTTTGGGGTTGTTTATATTGTCGATTGAGAAGGGCTTGTTCAATAACTAAGCTAGCGATGGGGCCAATGTATATGGCTAGCTCAGCCCGACATCTTTCAATGAGTTGTGAGTGAATAATTAAACAGCTTGCTGGTAAAAGTGAATCTTTTGAAGAAATCTGCACAGGATGCTTCAATGCCAGTTCTGACTGATTTTGATCAGCATTGATCCGGTGCTGTGAATGTGCGTGCTTTTTGAGCCATTTCCTTGCCTTTAAAAGCTGTTGATTCTGCTGAAAATAGCTGGGAATCTCACTTAAGGTCTGAGTGATATAAGCTAAACTCTTGTTTGATGTCACCATCAAATTACTGGTCGATGTATTCGGTTCAAGATCAAGGGCTTGAGCCAATGCTTGAACTGAAGGAAAGCGGTGATTGGGATTCTTCTCAAGGCAACGCTTAATAATGCGATCAAGCCCTGCGGGTAAATGGTCACAGCCCGGTTGAGAGCGCAGTGGCTGCGCTGGCTTGAGTAGATGGGCTTTGATCCAAGACTCGCCCTTTACGCGTTGGCCTTGTGATTTTAATCCGAAGGGATCGGTGCCCGTCAGCATTTCATACAGAATGATGCCTAAGCAATAAATATCTGCCCGTTCATCAATTTGCTCTTGGCCGTCAAACTGTTCTGGGGCTGAATAGTGATGGGTGCCCAAGAAACAACTTGCCAAGGTCATATTTTCTGGCTGTAAAGACTGAATCTTAGCAATGCCAAAGTCAATGATCTTAACTCGTTCGCCTGAATCAGTCGGGACTAAGAAGATGTTGGCTGGTTTTAGATCGCGATGAATGATTTTTATACATTCATCAGCTTCCATCTCTGAGGTTTTGAACCGAACCCCTTGATGCGCTGCTTTCAAGCCCGCGCAGATCTGCTTCATGATCTGCTTCGTTCGTTCTACAGAGAGCTTGGTCTTTTGTTTTAAGACCTGCTCTAGGGTTTGCCCTTCGAGATGCTCCATCACATAGAAGAGTTGACCTTCTGGAGTTCTGCCATAATCACTCACTTGAACTATATTCTCGCTCTTGAGAGCAGCACAAATCGCACATTCCCGTTCAAATCTCCGTTTGAAATCAAGTTCTGCAGTGGTTGATTCGTACTTCATTGAGGGATTGAGAAGCTTGATCGCCACCGCTTTCCCTAAGCGAGTATCTGTGGCTTGATAGACATGTCCCATCCCGCCTTTGCCGAGCTGGGTTTCAAGCCGATATCGATTGTGGTCACCAAGGAAGCGACCTGACAAAGCGTTGGATTGGCAAATCAATGAATGAGTCACTGGTAGCACCATTGAATGGAGGGTCTCTCGTCGCTGAATCGGTCCAGCTTTCGCTAGCTGTGCCTATTGTGTCCCCGCCCCCTTCGTTCAGGCATTAGACAGAAGTCGGATCTCTTTTGGGGTGAACTCCCTTTGCATGGAGTCAGATGATCTAATGTTTACAGCAGGTTTGGAGCATTCAGGTGCTCTGACCCTATATAGGCAAGGCTTATGACATTTACTTCTAACCAGACTTCACGACAGGCTCTACATCAATGCGATCGCTATACCATTGAGCAAATCCTCGACGCCGATGGAATTGGACAGGTTTCTCTCGCAAGGGATACTCAACTCGATCAGCCAGTGGTCATTAAGACGCTCAAAGAACCTCTTATCGATTCGGCAGAGATGCATCAATTGTTTGAGCGAGCTATTAAATTGCGGGCGGCCCTTGGCAGTGAGCATGTGGCACAGGTGCTCGATTCAGGAATGACCTCAGAGGGGTTTCCTTTCTATGTAATGCAATATTTGCAGGGAGAGAGTCTGAAGCAGTGTCTTCAGCGGAAGCATAAATTATCACCCCAGCAGGCCATTGATATTGCCTGTCAAATCTGTGTCGCGCTAGAGACTGCTCACAAAAATAGATTTGAGCATGTGCTCGACAGTGATGAGCCGTTTGCGATTGTGCCCCACGAGTTGAAACCTTCACATGTTTTTCTGGTGCCAACGGATGGGGGTGAGCAGGTCACACTTTTAGACTGTGGCATTACAACAAAGCTTCGTAACTACTGCTGCGAATCTCAAGGTGAAAGTGGCCCTAGTGTGTTGCCAGACACCTTTCACTATGCGGCTCCTGAACAGCTAGAGCTGGGAGAGCAGGCCGATCATCAGGCTGATATCTATGTGCTGGGCATCATTCTCTATGAGATGCTCAGCGGGACCGATCCCTTTGGTCTCGGTTTAAATTCACGTTTGGTGAGTGAGGTCTCTTGGCTGCATGCCCATGCACTGCAGGCACCGAGATCGCTACAGTCGTCGTTGGGAGAAAGTCAGGCCGCCCTTGAATTGTCGAATATTGTCATGAAGTGTTTGGCAAAAGACCCGAGAGATCGCGACTGCTCAATTCAAGCATTGCGCCAATCATTGGAACACGTTGAGCCTATCGATGTGCAGCCAGACGTTGCTGATGAATACCTCATTGTTTCTGACAAGATCATGAGTCAAGCAGAGCCTGAAACTCAAACCTCAGAGGCGTCTCCTCATGCAGAATTAGCTCAGCAATTCTCTTTTGCCTTCGATAAGACTGAAAAAGCCAACTTAATTTGGCCTCCTTTTCAGACCGTGCCATCGGTAGAGACTCATTACGGCTCCTTCAGCCCGCTGCCGTTCGACAGTCTGAGCAATGCTTTAGATGGCACAGACGCCTCAAACTCAGCTCAAGAGATAGTCCCTGACGAAACCATGGTTCAATATGCGAACCCTGTGACCCAACCCCCCATCGATCAAACGATGGCCCAAACGTTTACCCAAGATGCAGATGCTTATTTTGAGGCTCCTCCAGAGGTCGAGGAGACGATGGTGCAGTATTCAGACTCCGCAATCCATAATCCTGCTGACCAAACCGTTGCCCAGATTCTTACCCCCCTTGATGAGCAACCTGCCGACCAAACGATGTGCCAACAGAGTTCACTGCCAGTTCAGCAGTCAGCTCTAGGAATGGTGAAGACCCAGCATCGTTTTCAGGGCCGAGCCTTTGTGCAGACGGTATGGCGAAGCCGACGAAATGTCCCCTCTGTGTTTATCAATTTTTCCCGGCGATGCTTTTATGACCTCCGCAGAAGGCTAGATTTCAGGCGGTGGCGCTCGGTTCCTCAACTACCCGCAGCCGGGGTCAGTCAGTCTCTGCCCCCTCGCAACCCGGTTCATTCACACATCCATTCAAAAGAGGGGCAAGTAAGTACAGAGCAGCATCAGAAATCTCTGCGAGAACTCGATCAGTGTCGGCTCTCCTTGGCTAAAGAGTTAGCTCGCAATGGTAAGT
>JBAUJD010000167.1:0-1528 GCA_049683515.1 Thermosynechococcaceae cyanobacterium
GCCGTAGAAATGCCATCCTGCTCAAGCTGCTGGGCGAGGCGATTGGCACCGTGTTTCGTGCGCGTGAACACTAAGACTTGCTGCCAGTTGCGGGAGCCAATCAAAAACGAGAGCAGTTCCCGCTTGCGAACGCGATCGACGGGATACACCATTTGAGCAACGCTCTCTGCCGCTGTATTGCGGCGAGCAACCTCAATTAGAACGGGTGCATCTAGAAGCGTGTTCGCTAAAGATTGAATCTCTCGGGAGAAAGTAGCCGAAAATAGCAGGTTCTGCTGGGTTTGAGGCAGTAGCGCCAGCACCTTGCGAATATCGTGGATAAAGCCCATGTCTAACATGCGATCGGCTTCATCGAGTACCAAAATTTCTACCTGGGAAAGGTCCACCGTTCTACGACCCACGTGATCCAGAAGCCGTCCGGGTGTCGCGATCAAAATATCAACGCCATTCCGCAAGCGCGTAATTTGAGGATTGATATTGACGCCCCCAAAGACAACGGTTGAGCGCAGCGACAGGTATCTACCATAGATTTCTACGCTTTCTGCAACCTGGGCCGCTAGTTCACGAGTGGGGGTCAGGATCAGCGCCCGCACAAATTGACGGCGTCTAGGCATCGTTGAGGTGGCGTCACTGAGGCGCTGAAGCATCGGCAGCGTAAAGCCCGCTGTTTTACCGGTCCCGGTCTGGGCACCCGCTAAGACATCCCGTCCTTCTAGAACGACGGGAATAGCTTGTTTTTGAATGGGGGTGGGGTCACTGTAGCCTTGTTCAGCAATGGCTTTAAGGAGTTCGGTGGATAGACCCAGAGAATCAAAGGACATATAAATTGAAGAATGGGAGACCGAGTGGTCAATAGAGATGAGTGTAACCTGCCCTCGCCGTCATCGGAAATGACCCAGGCCACGATATGCTTAGCATGAGATTAATAATAAAACTTTTTCTAAGCTGCTCCTTCCTGTTAAGACTCATCCCTTGGTCGTCAAGGTTCTGACTTCCTAAGATCTTTACGCCCGTGGCTACAGCGTAGCTTAGACCAGGGTCAAGCTGATGAAACAACTGCTTTATATTGAAATTCCTACCTTTGATACTGATGCCGTGCGTCACTGGCTGCAGTCGCAGTGGCCTACCACCTCATTCTCGTCCCGGAGTGATGATCTTCAGGTAACATCAACCTCTACAGGGCTTAAGCTTCAAGCCCAAGACCGTACGGTGGTTCTCTACCTCTGGCAGCATCTACGGACGACTTATCTCAAGGCGAATCAATGGTCAGAGCAGCCTTTACCCAATCAGGCCCACATTCTTAAAACTCTGACCCGATCGCTGCGGCAAGCCTTCCCCATTCAGCCACAGCCCTTCCCTGACATCAATCTGAGTCAAGGTGATATCTTTGCGGCGCTGCAGCCCTATTACCCTCTGACAGCGAAGTATTTTCAGCACATTCCCAATGGTGAAGCCGATCTGCAGCGGGCCTACTGGTGGGAGAAGCGTTGGCGGGATGAAGTCAGCAAAAGTTTTGGTCCCCAGTCCG
>JBAUJD010000168.1:0-2372 GCA_049683515.1 Thermosynechococcaceae cyanobacterium
GGCTTGGACCTTACGGCCCATTTCTTATAAACCTTCATCACCCGAAATTGAGCAACTCGCCATTGACACCGCGATGACGCGGGATGCCCAGCAGCTCTTTTATAAGCAAGACCCTAAAATTGAGCCAAAGCAACGATTTCATGCCCTTTGCCAAAAAGCGGATCGGAATCCTGAAAAAACAATCATTCTGGGTTGCTTCACCAGTAATGGCTACGACGGCAACATCGTGATCCAATCGGTCACAGAACCTCGCCTCGACGGCCTCATGGAGGTAATCGCCGCCCATGAGATGCTCCATGCGGCCTATCAAGAATTCAGCCCTGCAGAGCGTTTACGACTGGGCGAAAAGCTGGTCAAAGCGTCCCGACGGGTAAAGGATTCTCGTTTATTATCGGTGCTCAAGGGCTATGAATCGGGTGACCCTGAGGTGTATTTCAACGAGCTGCATTCCCATCTAGGGACAGAGCTAGCCGATCTCGGTGATCCTGATTTAGAGCAGCACTACCAGAAGTACTTTCAAGATCGTCAGCAGGTGGTGGCGCTAGCCCGACGCTCTCGCAAAGTATTGTCTGAGCTAGAGGCCAAGGCTGAGCAGCTCAAGCCAGAAATTGATGCCCTTGAATCAAGCCTCAAGCAGCAAA
This sequence comes from Thermosynechococcaceae cyanobacterium, assembly GCA_049683515.1. Lineage (GTDB taxonomy): Bacteria > Cyanobacteriota > Cyanobacteriia > Thermosynechococcales > Thermosynechococcaceae > RCC1774. Next base: position 642 of record JBAUJD010000168.1, read on the forward strand.
AGGCATTTATCCAAACCACCGACGATAGTTTAAAGGCCAGTTCACAAAATTTAGCTCAGATGCAGGCCAATCTAGCAAATTTGAGACTGCAGGCTGAGGCCGCTATTCGACAGGGCGATCGCAGTCTAATCCCACAGTTTGAGGCCCAGAAAGGTCGGTTTAATGCTGAGGTTGATCAGTACAATCGGCGCGTTCGAGATCTACAGGAACGGGTGGCACAGCTCAATCAACAGGTTAATACCTACGAACAAAAGATAGCGGTCTACAATGAGCTGGCTAAAACCAGTCGCTCGATTCTAAGTGCCGTCAAGTCTGACCCCTCTGACTCTTCTGTCTCACCCATCTCGCCCTAAGTTAAGCTGAAGCCAGCTTTTGACCGCAGCGGATGACTGATAGAACGAGGGTTGAGCAGGACGCTCTGATCATGGTTGAGGCGATCATCCTGCTCCTCAGGTTGCTAGTGTTGAAGACCTGGGGTAATTCATTGGCTTATTGAAGGTGCGATCGCAACCCTATGGACTCCTTACTAGACCTGTTACAACACGAACCCATCGGAGCCTTTGCCATTCTATTGGCCGTCATTTTGGTCGTGCCCCCCGTCTTTGAGAAGCTGCGGCTTCCGGGCGTGCTGGGGTTGTTAGCCGCTGGGGTGGTCCTTGGCCCCAATAGTCTCAATCTGCTGACCTCTACATCGCCCATTATGATGCTGCTGGCCGATGTGGGCCTCATTTATCTGATGTTCGTCGCCGGTTTAGAGATTGATCTGCAGCAGCTCAATCAAGTTAAGAACCGAGCCTTGGGGTTTGGAGGACTCACCTTTTCGATTCCGCTGATTACCGGGACGTTGATTGGTTATGCCTTTGGGTTTGGCTGGAACAGTGCTTTCCTGTTGGGATCATTGCTGGCCTCCCATAGCTTGATGACCTATCCCATTCTGAGACGGATGGGGGTGGTGTCGAACGAAGCGGTTACCGTTACCATCGGCGCGACCATTTGTACCGATATTAGTGCTCTGATTGTCCTGGCGATTTGCTTAGGGATTAATGAGGGCGGCTTTAGTCTTGTGAAACTTTTCACGCTGCTGGGGTTGCTGACCCTCTATACCGCCGTGGTGCTGTTTGGCTTTGACCGGATTGGCCGCGCCTTTTTCCGACGCACGGGCGGCAACGAAGGCGATCAGTTTTTGTTTGTGCTGCTGGCGGTCTTTTTAGCGGCCCTGGGCGCACAGTTGATTGGCGTCGAAAAAATTGTAGGAGCCTTTCTCTCTGGATTGGCCGTCAACGATGTGGTGGGTAATGGCCCCGTCAAAGAAAAAATTGTGTTCGTGGGCAGCGTTCTGTTTATCCCTATTTTCTTTGTCAATATTGGGCTGCTCATCAACCTGCCTGCGTTTTTGAGTAGCCTGTCTTCCGTGGGCCTCATGCTGGCGATTGTGGGGGGGCTGCTCACCAGTAAATTTTTGGCAGCGCTGCTGGCAAAGCTGAGCTTTGGCTATAGCTGGCGAGAGATGCTAACCATGTGGTCCATTTCAATTCCGCAGGTGGCAACGACGTTAGCCGCAACGCTGGTGGGCAACCGCGCCGGGATGCTCAGTGATGAAGTCTTAAATAGCGTTGTGGTGATGATGCTGGTCACCGCCACCGCTGGCCCCCTAATCGTCTCAAGGGCTGCGGAGGGCTTGCCCCTGCCGACTACCGAAAAAGAGAGTGAATGGCTTAATCCTGAAGCCCC
>JBAUJD010000169.1:0-2898 GCA_049683515.1 Thermosynechococcaceae cyanobacterium
AGGGGGTTATTTGCCACTGAATCTCTCCGAAGCTAGCCTGTCTTATCTTAATATTTTGCAATAAACTGCTACTAATTCCAAATGCTCACCCCGCAAGGTGGCACTTCATACGCTAAGACAAGGCTACCAGAACCCGTTACCTGACGGAATCAAGAGAGCGGCGCAAAGGGTTCTAACACGGTCTGGCACGGCCTAGCTCCACCACGTTTTTATGACGATTGGAGCGACCGCAATCTAAGCAAATTTTTGTGACCCTACTGAGGGTGTTGTTGCATCAGCATTTGTAAACCAGTGTTACGAGTTAGTTAAGGTGTGTTTCAAGTTTGCGGTCTTAGCCCTTTAATCAGCGGATCGAGCCAGATCGCCGTGATAGGATTCAGCTCGTAGCAGTAAATGAAGGGAGGATCTCCTTGGGATTAAGGGTTGCTGTTGTTGGTGCTGGACCAGCCGGTTCGTCAGCCGCTGAGATATTAGTTAAAGCGGGTATTGAGACCTATCTCTTCGAACGTAAATTAGATAATGCCAAGCCCTGTGGCGGCGCAATTCCACTGTGTATGGTGGATGAGTTCAAATTACCACCTGAAATTATTGATCGTCGCGTTCGCAAAATGCGGATGATCTCGCCCTCTAATGTTGAAGTTGATATCAATATTGAGCGTGAAGACGAGTATATTGGCATGTGTCGTCGAGAGGTCTTAGATGGCTTCTTGCGCGATCGCGCCCACAAACTCGGAGCCAAGTTAATCAACGGCACCGTCAATAAGCTTGAGATCCCTAGAGGGTCTGATCAGCCTTATACGCTGCATTACGCCGACCACTCCAATGGTCAAGCTGCCGGTGAGATGAAGTCACTAGAGGTTGATCTTGTGATTGGGGCCGATGGAGCCAACTCCCGCGTGGCGAAGGCCATTGATGCCGGCGACTATAACTATGCGATCGCATTTCAAGAGCGCATTCGCCTCCCCGACGAGTACATGGAGTACTACCAAGATCGGGCTGAGATGTATGTGGGCAACGATGTTTCCACAGACTTCTATGCCTGGGTGTTCCCCAAGTACGACCACGTCGCGGTCGGCACTGGCACCATGAAAGTGCATCAAGCCGATATTAAAAAGCTACAGGCTGGCATTCGTAAGCGTGCTGCCCGTCGCTTAGTCGGTGGTGAGATTATTAAGGTTGAGGCTCACCCGATTCCTGAGCATCCTCGTCCTCGCCGCGTGGTGGGTCGAGTCGCCCTTGTCGGCGATGCTGCCGGTACGGTTACCAAGTCTTCTGGTGAAGGCATTTACTTCGCGGCCAAGTCTGCTCGCATGTGTGCTGAAACCATTGTGGCGACCTCGAATAGTGGTGCAAGGGTTCCTACTGAAGCGGATCTAAAGCTCTATCTAAAGGATTGGGACAAGAAGTACGCCATGACCTACAAGGTCTTGGATCTCATGCAGCGAGTCTTCTATCGTTCTGATGCCAGCCGTGAAGCTTTTGTAGAGCTATGCGCTGACCTCGACGTTCAGAAGATGACCTTTGATAGTTACCTCTATAAGACCGTCGTACCGATTAATCCGCTCAAGCAGATGAAGCTCACGGCCAAGACAGTGGGTAGTCTGTTGCGTGGGTACGCGTTAGCACCCTAACGTTTGTTTATAGGCGTTTTGCCTAATAAAAAAGCCCCTCATCTAATGAGGGGCTTTTTTGTAGTTTGTTATTCAAGATCTTTGGTTTTTGACTTGGTTGGCTTGGGTCTGACTTGAACCTGTACCCCTTCAGTATTGTAATACACCGTATTCTGTCCATCAGGGGGGGGACAAATTTCACTTCTAGTTCTCGCTGGACGCTAATCTCAGGTAATTGGCGAGGTTGGGGCTTGTCGAACACAAAATCTTGAATGCCCACTTCTTGCACGCCAATACGTTCGGCTGCACTAGGTACATTCGACCGGAGGGGTTCACTCTCACTAGTCTGGGCAATGGCACTATAGGGGAATAGCCCCAAGCACAGCAGAGGCAAAATGGCGGTGAGGCTCTGTTTAGTTTTAAACATAGTGATTATTTGCTCATTTTTTATAAAAGAGAAGAAAAGGAGAAGAAGGACTTTAAATCTAGCATATTCAACTTTTGGGGTTAGGCTGAAATCTCGTTTTATGAGGACAGTCATTCAGTTTGAAAGATATGGAACTTGAGCAATTACGTTCTGCTGTACATGAAACTGAACGTCAGTCTCATGACTTACTTTTTCAGATGGCCTTTGATGAAGTCGGTCCTGCAAAGCGAGATCTTGCCATCGTGCGCTGTCATCTTGCTGCTGAAGTGGGTGAATCTGTTCGCTGTCACCCACTTCAGCAGAAATTAAGCTCCTGTGCCCCAATTTCTATCTGATGGCGCTTGCAGTGCCCCCCATTCCTGGTAACTTGAGTAAAAGATGCTTAACACCCCAGCGATTGTTAAGTTTGTTAGCCCTTCACTCCTGGCAAACAGCACCCTCTATGCGCATTGCCCTCTTTACCGAAACCTTTGTCCCGAAAGTCGATGGCATCGTTACTCGACTGATTCATACCGTCACTCACCTCCAAAACGACGGCCATCAAGTGTTAGTTTTCAGCCCTGATGGCGGCATTAAAGAATATAACGGTGCCCAGGTCCACGGCGTATCTGGCTTCCCGCTACCGATGTATCCAGAGCTAAAGCTGGCTCTGCCGCGCCCTTCTATTGGTGAAGCTTTAGAAAGATTCAAGCCTGACTTGGTTCATATTGTGAACCCTGCCGTTCTTGGGCTAGCAGGGTTGTTCTTCAGCAAGCTCCAGAATATTCCGCTGGTCGCTTCCTATCACACCCATTTACCGCAGTACCTTAAATACTACGGTCTGGGCCTTCTTGAACCGGTCCTTTGGGAACTGCTTAAGGC
>JBAUJD010000170.1:0-1856 GCA_049683515.1 Thermosynechococcaceae cyanobacterium
TACCCCAATCACAAACTGCTGGGTTCTCTTTAGCCCCGCAGCATCCGTACTTTCGACCTCAATGGCAAAGCTAGAAATGCCTTCAAAATCAAGATTGGCATCCGGGGCCACCTCTAAATTGCCCCCCACAATCCGAAACCGGCGATCGCCATCATTCACCAACCGATAGCTGTGGCTATCTCCCGCATCGGGGTCCACCGTGCTCAGCCGACCGATCACCGTTCCAGACCCGCTGTTCTCCGCCACCGACATTTGAGAGAGCAGAATCTGTGTCGGTGCTTCATTGACGTTCAGCACCGCAATGGTTAATACTTTGGTCGCACTGGCCCCTGAAGCATCGGTACTGCGAATGCGAATGCTGTAGCTGTCCTGACTTTCAAAATTTGCTGATTCTAGAATCCGAAGCTGATTGCCCACAATCTCAAAGCGGCTGTTATCGAGATCGCCTGCCCCAGAAATGAGAGCATAGGCATGGCTATCCCCGATGTCGGGGTCCACGGTGCGGAGAGTGCCCACCAACGAGTTCGCCGGACTGTTCTCTGAGAGGGAGGCAGTGTCTAACAGAATATCTGTGGGCATTTGATTGCGGGTCGCGGCGATCACCGTTGTCGGCCTCGCGAACCAAATATCACCCTCGGCCTGCACGGAACCAATCAGCGTAGAACTGCCCGTAAACGTAACGTTCCCTGCCGATTGAATAGAGCCTCGCGTCTCTGCAGAACTGGTGAAGATAATATCCTGTTGAGAAATAATGGTGAGATGGCTCGTCTCATCATCTTTTGGGGTAGAGCCACTGAAGAACAGACTTTGGTCAGGGCCGGAAGCTAGCAGCGATTCTCCCCCAAAGCTAGCCTGTGCGTTCATATTGATGAACCCCGAGGAGAGAACCGTTAGATCTTCGGCTTGCACACTGTTGAGGTAAACGTTCCCATTGCGGGCGACCAGGGTGACGTTATTGAGCTGATGGCCTTTACCAAAAAGATTAATGTCTCCCTGATCCAGAATAATGACCGTATTTTCAATGTTGGCTCTCTGGGGAATATTAAGTCCTCGTCCCTGGATCTCGACCACAGTGGGCTGCGCTTCGGTACCGCCAGCAGGAAATTTCTGCACCCAACCCTTCAGGTCATTGAGTCGAACCTGTTGGGGGTCAAAGGCAATCGGTTCAGAGCCAGATGGAATTTCCTTTGCTAATTGCTCTGCAAGGAGGGTCTCAAAATCAGGAATCTCCACAGAGATATTCTCAACCACATGGGGCGTATCTAAGCCACCATAGGTGAGGCTGGGCGCTTGATAGGCTGAGTAGTCAATCCCCACTGCAATAGCATTATCGACTACAAGGTCTCGGCCTTGGGCATCTTCAATCACCGAGCCATCAGCACGGCGCTGCACCGCTAGGGTGGGCTGACCATTAATGCGGATACCACCGCCACCATAGATAAGAGCATCATCAGCGGGGTTGAGGGCATCCCCGTCAAAGTCACTGCGACCAGTGATGGTGACCACCCCTTCGGCCTGAATGGCAAAGGCGGGATTCAGGGTTACGTCAGAGCGGAACTGAGGTCCACCCACCAGGGGCGTATCGGTGCTGCCAGTGATGGGGTCGCTTGCAGCCGGTCGAGGCGCATTGAAGTTGGGTTGGATGCCAGCATCAAGATTGGGGAGATCTGGGCGATTACTTGATGCAGCAGAACCATCGGAGAAAAAGGGAGACAGTTCTGGTGTATGCATGACGCCACTGGTGCGTTGCCCCATGCTTCTCAGCAGGTCGGTAAGACCGAGGAAGCCGCTATCTTCTAGAGTGGCGTTTTCTAGCAGTCCTCCCTGCAGAATCCCTTGCCCCCCAAGGATACTTG
>JBAUJD010000171.1:0-2095 GCA_049683515.1 Thermosynechococcaceae cyanobacterium
AGACGGGGTTGTGCAGTCGACTGGACAGACGGGGGGCAAATTCGAGGGGGGTTTCTTGGGCCACGTCGTAAACACGGGCAGTCAGAATGCGCTCAAGGTAGTCTGGATGGCTCACAACGGGACACAAAAGAAATAAGTTAACTCCACCATCATCGCATTAGAGGCTTATCAACCTTATAAGACTGGGGTTGAGTCAATGCCTTAAAGCACCGGCGACCTCGGAAACTGACGTAATTTAGCGGTACGATCCAATCGCCAATTACCTTTGAATCCTGTGCCGCAACGCCCTCTTTCTTTAATACTTTTGAATGAGACGCTGCTGCCCAATGCGGTGGCGCTTGATCAGAGGGCGCTGGGGGGGCTATGGACTCTGAACGGCTATCGCCAAGAACTAGAACGCCCCAGCAGCGCTTTGGTGGGACTGGTTTGTGATCGGTTAGAGTGTCCGTTGCTGGGGATGGGCTGTTTGTGGGGCATTGAAGATGAAGCCCATATTATTTTGCTAGCGGTGGATCCTGATTACCGTCGTCAGGGGCTAGGGCAGATATTGCTGTGGAGGATGCTTGCGATCGCAACCCAACGCCACCTATCCCGTGCCACCTTAGAAGTGCGCGCCTCCAATGGAGGTGCGATCGCCCTCTACAAAAAATTTGGATTCCAACTGGCGGGTCGTCGCGTTGGTTACTATGCCGAAACCGGCGAAGACGCTCTGATTCTGTGGCTCCCAAAGATGCAGACAACCGCCTTTGCGCGATCGCTCCAGGATTGGCAGCAGACCCTTGAACACCGGAGTGAGCAACAGGGGTGGCAGCTCTCTGTGGCGACCTTATGAACCCTGCAAACAGCCAAGATGGCGAAATTCCCGTACAGGAGTGGCAAAAAAAAGCCTCCCCTATGGTGATAACAAAACCGTAGAATGAGCAAAAGAGATTTAAGCTCTATCCCTGAGTCGTAAATCAGCATCGTCAGAGGGCAATGCAAAACCAGTGGAATGTAGTTAAACTCATTGATGAGGCCACATTGACACAGTTTGTCTATGTTAAGATTGGCCTTACCAGCAACAAGCCGCAGGGAACGGGAATACGCGATGTTTGAACGCTTCACAGAAAAAGCCATTAAAGTCATTATGTTGGCCCAGGAAGAAGCCCGCCGCTTGGGACACAACTTTGTTGGCACAGAACAGATTCTCTTGGGGCTGATTGGTGAAGGGACCGGCGTCGCCGCCAAAGTCCTGAAATCAATGGGCGTTAATCTCAAGGATGCTCGGGTCGAAGTTGAAAAAATTATTGGTCGTGGCTCTGGCTTCGTCGCAGTAGAGATTCCCTTTACACCACGGGCCAAGCGTGTCCTTGAACTATCGCTGGAAGAGGCCCGTCAGCTCGGCCATAACTATATCGGTACAGAACATCTTCTGCTCGGCTTGATTCGAGAAGGCGAGGGTGTTGCTGCTCGTGTCCTAGAAAATCTGGGCGTTGATTTAGGCAAGGTCCGCACCCAAGTCATTCGGATGTTGGGTGAAACAGCAGAGGTTACTGCCGGTGGTGGCTCAGGTCGCACCAAAACCCCCACTTTGGACGAATTTGGCTCAAACCTGACTCAGTTGGCAGTAGACGGCAAGCTCGACCCCGTTGTGGGGCGGCAAAAAGAAATTGAGCGCGTCATTCAAATTCTGGGTCGTCGGACTAAAAACAACCCCGTCTTGATTGGCGAGCCTGGAGTGGGTAAAACCGCGATTGCAGAAGGTCTGGCCCAGCGCATTGCCAATGATGATATTCCTGATATTCTCGAAGATAAGCGCGTCGTCACCTTAGATATTGGTCTTCTGGTCGCAGGTACGAAGTACCGAGGCGAATTTGAAGAGCGCCTCAAGAAAATCATGGACGAAATTCGGCAGGCGTCTAACGTAATCCTAGTAATCGATGAAGTCCACACCCTTATTGGTGCGGGTGCTGCCGAAGGGGCCATTGATGCTGCCAACATCTTAAAACCGGCTTTGGCTCGGGGTGAACTGCAGTGTATTGGTGCGACGACTCTGGATGAGTATCGCAAGCACATTGAGCGAGATGCTGCCCTAGAGCGTCGTTTTCAGCCCGTG
>JBAUJD010000172.1:0-7036 GCA_049683515.1 Thermosynechococcaceae cyanobacterium
AGTCAGGCGCATTAATGAGGCTAGTAATGTCAAGCTCAGATGATGCCATAATTGTCTACAATACAGGCGCAGTAACCATTATGACTATTCTCAGTTAATCTTTCTTATTGCTCTGACTAATTACGTCTAATTGTCATCCAACAACCGCTCTTTGATGCTCTGCTCACACCTGAGCAACTTGCTTCTTTTAATGCTTTTCACCCGTTAGGGCGCAATGGGCAACCGAAAGACATCACAGAAGCAGTTCTATTTTTAGCAGACGATTCGCGTTCTAGTTGGATTACAGGCATTGTTTTGCCTGTAGATGGAGGCGTAACCACAGGACGCAATCAATAAATTACTGAATGAGAATATGGTTGTATGATTAGAGTAGTTGCAATCTGTTTTGCCCCAATTCTTCTCTAGCCCGTCATGTCCCACTCATCTGCTGATGTCCCCTCTCCCAGGCTGAGTATTGTCGGTCGCATCACGGCCTACTTTATTAACTCTCAGGTCACGATTTTATTGATAGTGACTCTAGTGATCTCAGGGCTAGGAGCCGCCGTTCTCACGCCCAAGGAAGAGAACCCGCAGATTGTGGTGCCTGCCGCCGATGTGTTGCTGAACTACCCCGGTGCACCGGCTGCAGTGGTGGAAAAGACGGTGACAATGCCGATAGAGGCTAAGATTCGGGAACTGACGGGCGTTGAGCATATCTATTCGGCGTCGCAAAACTCTGGGGCGAAAATCACCACTCAGTTTTTTGTTGGCGAAGACTGGGAAGATTCACTATTCAAGCTGCAGAACCATCTATTTAATAATCAAGATGCTTTGCCCCCTGGGGCTAGCTACTTAGTGAAGCCGGTGATTATTGATGACGTGCCCATTGTCACCCTGACGATTACGGGGGCTGAGTACACCGATAACCAATTACGGCGGGTGGGCGAGCGCTTACTAGAAGATCTCCGCAGCATTCCTGATACGGCGAACCTAACGATTACGGGGGGACAGCCGCGCACGATTCGGGTTGATTTAGACCCCGACAAGCTAGCCAGCTATCGCCTGTCACCGACTCAAATTGCCCAGAAACTCCAAGGCGAAAATACGCGCCTTCCGGCAGGGGATGTCTCTGTGGGCGATCAGCGGCTGTTTATTGAAGGGGGTAATTTATTTCAATCGGCGTCTGAAGTGGGAGAAGTGATTGTCGGCTTTGGGGAAGGTAACCGCAGCCCCATTTATCTGCGCGATGTCGCCACCGTGGTCGATGACTTTAGCGATCGCACCACCTATTCCCGCATCCACACCCGCCAAGACTGGGATGCCACCGTTGCCTATCCAAACCCCAAAGCCCGTCCTGAAAAGGAGTTTGTCGAACAACCCGCCATCACCATCGGCATTGCCAAAAAGACGGGCACCAACGCCGTGGTCGTTGCCCAGCAAATCTTTAAGCGGGTCGATGACCTCAAGGCTCAGATCCCCCCCGGTGTCGAGATTGCCGTGACGCGCAACGATGGTCGCACCGCTGCCACTGCCGTGGGCGATCTATATCAGAGCTTATTCATCGCCATTGGCACCGTCGTCGGTCTGCTGATTTTGTTCTTAGGCTGGCGCGAAGCCGCCATTGTCGCCTTTGTGATTCCGTTAACGCTGTCGGGGACTCTGGCAGTGGGCTTGATTGCGGGACAAACCATCAACCGGATTACGCTGTTTGCCCTGATTTTGGCCCTGGGGACTCTGGTGGATGATGCGATCGCAGTCACCGAGAACGTCCATCGTCATTTTGAGCAAACCCCAAATATGTCTTGGCCTCAGAAAACAGAAGCCGCCGTCAATGCCGTCAATGAACTGGGCACACCGATTTTGCTCTCCACCATCACCGTGATTCTGGCCTTTGTGCCAATGGCCTTCGTCACCGGCATGATGGGACCGTACATGGGACCGATTCCCTTCAATGTCCCGGTTGCCATGCTAATCAGCACCACCCTCGCCCTCACGGTGACGCCCTTTCTCGCCCTGCGCCTCGTTAAGATTAAAGCGGGAACCGAACACGTCACCGATATTCAGCAGACGCGCCTCTACCGTTTCTACCGTCGCATTATGGAGCCGCTTTTAGACTCTGCCACCCGCCGTCGCTTTGTGCTGTTTGTCGTCACGGGACTCCTATTAGCTGCCACGATTCTGCCGCTGACCCAAGCGGTCAAGTTCCGCATGTTGCCCAAGGCCAATAAAGACCAATTCCTAATCCAGCTTGATGCCCCTCTCGGCACAGAGCTGGTGACCACTGACAAGATTGTGCAGGGTCTCGAAACCATTCTCCAGCAAGATCCAGAGGTGACCAATTTTGAAACCTATGTGGGTTCAGGTGCGCCCATTGACTTCAACGGGATGCTTCGAGGGGCCACTGATCGCATCGCTGAACACTACGCCGACATTCGGGTCCATTTAACGAACCCCAATGCCCGGTCTCTAGATTCAGAGTCCATCGTCTTTCGGCTGCGCCCTCAGCTCACCGAAATTGCTGCCGAGCATAATGCGATCGTTAAGCTAGTCGAAGATCCCCCTGGTCCACCCGTACGCGCCACAATGCTGGCGGAAATCTACGGCCCTGATTACGACCAACTGCGACAGCTCTCTAAGGACGTACAGCAGGTCTTTGTTCAAACCGATGAAGTGGTCGATATTGACGACTCGGTGAAAAATCAAATCCCTCAAATGCGCCTAGTGGTGGACCGCGATAAGCTCAGCCGTGCCGGTCTTTCGACGCAGGATGTGGCTCAGACGTTAAGGATGGCGATCTCAGGTTCCCAAGTCTCCACGCTCCAAGTCCCCGATGAACTTACCCCCGTCGCCATTCAAGTCCGGTTTGCCAACGCCAACCGCCAAAGCGTAGATGATTTGACCCGCATTCAGTTACCGACCCCCACCGGATCTCTGGTGCCCTTAACCGAGCTAGCAACCTTTGAACCCACCACTGTCGATCAACCGATTCTGCATAAAGACCAGCGGCCTGTGGTTTATGTGATGGGCGAAATGGGCAATCGATCCTCGATCTACGCTGTTTTGGATCAACTGGTCTACTTCTGGCGCAATCCACTCCCCCAAGGCTATTCCGTCCAGTGGGATGGGGAATGGAAGCTTACCCTTGATGTTTTCCGGGATCTGGGCTTAGCCATGCTGGTGGCCGTCCTGCTGATTTACTTGATTTTGGTGGGCCAGTTCCGTAGCTTCAAAGTTCCGTTAATTATTCTGGGAAGCATCCCCTTGGCCTTAATTGGGATCTTGATTGGCTTTTCCCTCAACGGCGTTTACTTCAGCGCCACCGCTATGATCGGGGTAATTGCGCTAGCTGGAATTGTGGTCCGTAATGCCATTGTCCTCTTAGAGTTCATTGGAGATAAACGGCGGGAGGGGATGGCTCTCAAGCCCGCTATTTTAGAAGCGGGAGCAGTGCGCTTTCGACCGATCCTGCTCACCAGCGTTACGACCATGCTAGGAACACTCTCGATTCTGAGTGACCCCGTTTGGTCAGGCTTGGCCTGGACTTTGCTAAGTGGAATGCTGACCTCATCAGCGTTAACGCTGTTTGTGATTCCGCTCATGTACTATGGCGATCAACGGAAGACCGCAAACTGGGCAAAAACATCTAAAACTGTCTATTCGTCATAGGAATGCCTATTTTCTTACGTATGATGGCTATCGTGTCTTTAATTTATGCTCTTGCTCTATGAACGCTCACTTTCATTTCACTTGCCACCAAACCTGCCGTGAAACGAAAGCTAGAGTGGGGACTTTTGAAACCCCCCACGGCTCTGTTGAAACCCCGCGCTTTATGCCAGTGGGCACCCTCGCCAATGTTAAAACCATCACCCCTGATCAGCTCCAGGCAACTGGCGCTCAGATGGTCTTAGCCAATACTTACCATCTGCACCTACAGCCCGGAGAAGACATTGTAGAACGAGCGGGAGGGCTACACCGCTTTATGAATTGGCAAGGCCCCATCCTCACTGATTCGGGAGGCTTTCAGGTCTTTAGCCTCAGTGAGATGCGCTCCATTGAAGAATCTGGGGTTAGCTTTCGCTCACCTCGTGATGGTCAGGTGATTCATCTATCGCCGGAAAAAGCGATCGCAATTCAAAATGCCCTTGGCGCAGATGTGATCATGGCCTTTGACGAATGCGCGCCCTACCCTGCCAGTCGAGAAACTATTGAAGCTGCCACCGACCGCACCACACGGTGGCTAGTGCGATGTATTGAAGCCCATCAGCGACCCGAACAGGCTCTATTTGGCATTGTCCAGGGGGGTACCTATTTAGATTTGCGCCAAAAGTCAGCACGGGCGCTGGTCGAATTTGATCTGCCGGGGTATGCCATCGGTGGCGTTAGCGTCGGGGAACCGCCAGAGTTGATTGAGAAAATTGTGCAGGCGACAACCCCTCTGCTCCCGGTCGATAAGCCTCGATATCTGATGGGGGTCGGCACCTATCGAGAAATGGCCCAGGCGATCGCAGCCGGTATCGACCTATTCGATTGCGTGATTCCCACTCGGCTGGCGCGGCATGGCAATGCGCTGGTGCAGGGCGATCGCTGGAACCTCAAAAACAATCGCTTTCGAGAAGATTTTACCCCTCTAGATTCATCCTGTCCCTGCTATGCTTGCCAGAATTTTACGCGGGCCTATCTGAGTCACTTGTTACGATCGAAAGAACTGCTTGCCTATACCTTACTCAGCATTCACAACATCACCGAACTGATCGGCTTTACCCAGCAGATCCGGCAGGCCATTATTCAAGGCACCTTTGTTCAAGACTTTGATCACTGGCTCAAGCCACCAGTGATCATCTAAAACGTGATTTCTATAATGTTTGTATCTTAGGAGTCAATCTTATTAGTCGCCGTCTAAGAGATTGCCCAGTGCCCCCAGTGCCCCGATAGCCCCCAGCTCTGAACCTTCACCGCGGCTGCCGCCCCGTTGGGGCGCTGCCGCTAGCATTCGGCCTGCCATGCGAGAGAAGGGAAGAGACTGCAGCCACACTTTGCCAGGGCCAGTCAAATGCACTAAAAACAAGCCTTCACCGGCAAAGAGGGCTGATTTGATGCTGCCCACTTGTTCAATCGTATAGTTCACTGAATCGGTGAGAGCAACGAGGCAACCGGTATCGACGTGCAGCGTCTCACCCGCCTTTAAATCTCGCTCGACGATGGTGCCCCCTGCGTGCAAGAAGGTCATGCCATTGCCCTCAAGCTTCTGCATAATGAAGCCTTCACCGCCAAATAGGCCGGTCAAAATCTTTTTCTGGAAGTGGATGCCGATTTGAACCCCTTTGGCGGCACAAAGAAAGCTGTCTTTTTGGCAGATCAGCCGTCCGCCATAGTCACTGAGCTTGGCGGGGATAATGGTGCCGGGATAGGGAGCGGCAAAAGCGACGTGGGCTTTCCCCTGGCCGGTGTGGGTAAAAACAGTGGTGAAGAGGCTCTCTCCGGTGATCAGGCGCTTACCGGCTCCGACGAGCTTGTCCATGAAGCCGCCGCCCGCAGATTTAGCGGAGCCGTCGCCAAAAATGGTTTCAAGCTGCACGGAGGCATCTTTATACATCATGGCCCCGGCTTCTGCGATCGCACTTTCCCCTGGATCCAACTCAATCTCGACGAACTGCATATCTTCGCCGTAGAGCTTGTAATCAATTTCGTGATCGTCACCTGGCATAGGCGGCGGCGGTGCAGAGGGCATGGCGGGGGCACCGGGACTGAGTTCAGCGACTTGCCCGATGGGGAGCCAGTCAGTGAATCCCTGTTTCCAGCAGTGGCCGTTGGGATTTTGCTGGGCCTGTGCGATCGCTTGCGCGTCTTCTAGAGGGCCGATGCGATCTGCGCCGTAGCTAAAGTACCAAGTTGTCATGTTTCCGTTTACACCCGTATAGACTGTAGGTTGCTTGTTTTAGCTTAGGTTTTTTGGCGGGGAACGTCTGTGATCTAAGCCGCACTGAGATAAGGCTCTTCGTCACTGCGAGATGATGTTGCCCTATGAGTATTCAATCGAAGGACAAAAAACACGATGCGACTGATAATAGAGATAGGGCATCCAAGGAGCAAGCAGTGCATCCAACAGAACTAGAAAACAAGCTCGGCGGTCAGATAGATCAGCTAGGAATCAAGATAGATGCTGTTGCGTCTTGCCAACTAGAGATGTCAAAGCGGATGACAGAGATGTCAGAGCAGATGTCAGGGCGGATGACAGAAATGTCAGAGCGGATGACAGAGATGTCAGAGCAGATGACAGGGCGGATGATGGAGATGTCAGAGCGCACTACAGAAATGTCAGAGCAAATGACAGGGCGGATGATGGAGATGTCAGAGCGCACTACAGAAATGTCAGAGCAGATGACAGGGCGGATGGCGGAGATGTCCGGGAACCTATCAAAAACTTCTGAGATTCAGTCCAGCATTCTGGCACGACTCGATCAAATTACCAGCCCTCAGTCGAGTTATGCATCTGCGGCAAAGACTTTGGCTATTGGTGTCTCTATAACGGCGGTGATATCTGCCTTAAAGCCTATCCTGTTTGCATACTTCGTCCCAGCGGGTTGACTCCATTAGGTTTGTTGGCTAGGGCCGTTTTGCTCTGTATCAAGCTCAGTCCCGTTGCCGGGATTTAATCGATTTTGCGTTTTAGCGTGGTTCAAGACCTCAGAGCGGAAGCTATGTTTCAGCCCCGTTGCCGGGATTTAATCGGTTTCGCGTTGTGACGACCAGAGCCACAACCCTTAATCGGGGGTTTCAGCCCCGTTGCCGGGATTTAATCGGTTTCGCGCAAGACACCTACAAACTTCGCCGTCACCACCATCCCAAGTTTCAGTCCCGTTGCCGGGATTTAGTCGATTTCGCGCCGACGCTGCAAGTCAACACTGGCGGCAAATCAATCCAGTTTCAGTCCCGTTGCCGGGATTTAGTCGATTTCGCGGGCTGAATTGCGCTGAATGCTGTTGAGATATTGGTAAAGTTTCAGTCCCGTTGCCGGGATTTAGTCGATTTCGCGAACGTTTTGGCGAATTCTATGCAG
>JBAUJD010000173.1:0-4176 GCA_049683515.1 Thermosynechococcaceae cyanobacterium
GCGTCCTAACGTGCCTCAACGGCCTCTAGAAGACCTGCTTGATTTAGTCGCCATTGGCCTCATTGCCGATTTAGTTCAATTGTCAGGGGACTGTCGCTATCTAGCCCAGCGCGGTATTGAGAGACTGCAGCAGCAGCTTAAACAGCGTACCCGTCCCGGCGTTGCCAAGCTGCTAGAGCTGTGTAAACGAGCAGGCGATCGCCCCACTGACATTTCCTTTGGCATTGGCCCTCGCATCAATGCCGTCAGCCGCATCCACGGCGACGCGAGCTTCTGTGTTGAACTCCTCACCAGTCAAGATGAGGCTCGATGCCAAGACTTAGCGGCGGAGACTGAACTCGCCAATACCCGCCGCAAGGGTCTCCAGAAAACGGTTGTGCAGCAGGTGACGGCCAAGCTAGAGCAGCTCGATCTATCCACCACCGGGGTGATTGTACTCAGTGATTCCCAGTGGCCGTTGGGCGTATTGGGGTTAGTCGCCGGTCAAATTGCCCAAACCTACGGGCGGCCTACCATTTTGTTGAGTACAGATCACGTCACGCTGGGGCAGATCGCGAGAGGATCGGCCCGATCGGTTAACAGAATCGACCTCTACGAGTTAATGAAAGAACAGGCTCCCTTGCTAGACAGCTTTGGGGGGCACCCGTTCGCGGCAGGATTGAGCCTTAAGGCAGAGCATATTCCGCTGTTCACTGAAGCCATTAACCAGCAGTTTCGCCAGCATCTCAGTGTGCTGCCGAAGCTGACAGTTCAGGCGGATTTAACCCTTACAGTGGCGGATCTCTGTCAAGGCGGAGGGCAGGATTTATTTCAAGAACTCAAGCTTTTAGAACCCTGTGGTATGGGAAACCCAGTACCGAAGTTGCTGATTCAAAATTGCTGGTTTGAGAGCGTTTGGAACCGGAATATTAAAGATCGCAATGGCAATAAGGTTCAATATATTAAAACCGAGTTTGAGTTATGGGATAATACGGCTGAGCAGGGCTTTCCGGGTTTATGGTGGGGGCACTACAAAGAAGAAATTCCTCCAGGAACCTGTGATGTCGTTGTGGAATTAGATTTCAACTCCTATCGGGGTAAAAAGCAGCAGTCTCCCTATGAAGTGCGTTTAATGGCGGTACGGCCTGCCATTCGGTCGGAGATTCAAGCTCAGGAAACCCGACCGATTTTAGATTGGCGTCAGTCCTGTCCGCTTCATTGGCTGCGAGAGCAGGTGGCGATTGTAGACCAGTGTCCGACCTCTTGGGATCAGCTTGGGGTAGAGCTGCAGCAAGCTCAGGGTGGGGGGAAGCAGGTTGCAATAGCCTATGGTGAAGCAGTTGCGATCGCAACCCCTGATCACTTCAACTCTGAAACCATCGAACGCTATCGGCAATGGGTGGGTATTGCAAAATATCTTGCCCGGACCGGCGAATTTTCTACTATCCAGCAGTTGAAAGAGAGGCTCCAATTGAGTTCACGTGCCTTAGAATTAGGGCTTGAGGCTCTCAGTGCCCTCGGCTTCGAGAGTCAAATTAAGGCAGAACAGGTCTGGGTGCATCGTATTGAGCCTTTTTCAGCCACAGAGCAGACCATACAGGTGTTTTTGGAGGCGATTGAGGAAGAACAATTTCAGCAGCAGTATTTTCAATCAGTGCCTCTAGAAATATTACAAACACACTTAGAGAAATAAGTCTAAGTTCTGGTGAGCGACCAACGTTTTATTGCTCTTAAAATAAACATCTCTACTACTTCTCTATTCCATAATTCTTCATTCTGGCTTTCAATATTCGATATGACTTTTTGTCTAAAGCCTTTTTGAGAGCGTGCTTAAGCTTAATACGAGAACCTGAGCCTAAAGGAACCGTATCTGAATGGACCCATACATGAGTCGAAAAAATACTGGCAACAACTCTAAATCCTGTTGCCCTAGCTAGCAAGTTAAGAGAAGAACGTGTATGAAGTGAGATATGCCCAACTTGCTTCAAATACCACCAGCTAGAATCATGTTTTTTAGAGTTAAAGGTAGATGTTGAAAAGGCAAACACACCTTCGGGGCGTACAAGGCGGGAGATCCATTGACACGCTTCAATCGGGTCAGTGAGATGTTCCATTACTTCTACTGCGGTGACGACGTCATATTGCCCAGAAACAATATCTCGTGAACCAACGCTAATGCTGTCATGACACATCTTTGGGGAGGCAATGTCATATCCATAGGCTTCATATCCCGATTCTTGTAGAGTTTTGACACCCCAGCCCTCTCCTGAACCAATATCAAGTACTTTTCTTACATCCGGAATTAACATTTCTGCAAGCTTTACTTTTTCGAGCGGGAGCTGCGATCGCCCTTCTCCCGTCCCTGTGTATTCATTCCAGTAGCTACTATAAATATCTGAGACTTGTTCCTCCGAAAGGTTATCAAGATAGTTCGTCTGTAAGAAGCCACATTTAGCATTAGAGCAGGAGTAATATGGAAACGTTGTCGGTTGACCAACCCATCCACTATGAAATGTAATATTTGAATCAGAAGTGCATATCTTACAGGGGATTGACTCAATCATAGGTAATACATAACCAATAGTTCAATTATCTATGCCATTGATACCCCCACTGAAAGCGGACAGACTTAGGAGGAGATTGTATCTAAAGCCTGTGCTTTCACCTACGTACTCTTGCAAATCATAAGTCAAATCTGGAGCATGATGATACAAACCTTTATTTTCCCCTCTCTAACACGTTCGGTGTTCTTTGGAGCGTTGGCAGGGAGTGTCTTTGCTGGATTCTATGGTGTACAAGGGATTGCGATCGCATCCCCCCTTCAAAATCCCGACGCTGCAGCCACCATCCAATCTAATCATTGGGCCTTTCAATCCCTCAAATCACTGGTAGAACGGTACGGATGTGTGATCAATCCTTCTGGTCTGTCCTTCCCGCCTGATGCAACCCCCTCTCGCTATGAGATGGCGGCGGCGGTGAACGAGTGTTTGGATCAAATTGCAGATCGGTTTACATCCCCCGACGATCGAGTTTTAGCTCAGGCACTCTTCCAAGAGTTCAAGAGCGAAGTTGCCGTCCTTCGCCGTAGGGTGGATCAACTGGGGCTAAGGGCCGCCGATAGCGCACAGCAGTTTTCTCCTACCACTAAAATTTCTCAAGACCCCGAATTCTATAATCAATTTCCGGGCTTACCGCCCACTCATTGGTCTTTTCAAGCCATTGAGTCCCTATCTCAGCGCTATCATTGCACCCCCACCCTGAACAGTAAAGGGGAAGCCATATCCCGTTATGAAATGGCGGTTGCGATTAATACTTGCTTCAATCTGATGGGTCATCGCTTTGCGAATCAAACAGATCTAGAAACAGCACAATCGCTCCAGAAAGAATTTAAGCCAGAACTCACCGCGCTCAAAGACCGAATCACTTCCCTTGAAAAGAGCGCTGAGACCCTGCAATCCCATCAATTCTCGGCCACCACTAAGTTTCAGGGGCAAACCGTTATTACCATTCAAGGGGGCGGCTTTCGTTAGAACTGCTCAGTATCCGATGAATGCTTCCGTATCAAGCAGAAACCTCAGAGAACTCAATGACGTTACCGTCGAGGGTCTTAACCAAGAAATTCAGCGGTAGCTCATTGCGAATTTTGTACTTGACGTAGCGAGTTTGAACCCGCACTAAAATTTTTGCTAGACAGTCGTGGTCAAAACAGACATGACGCTGCCGATCTTTCTCGCCAATGCTTGCCCCTGTAATGACATGGAGCTGCACATTCTTCTTGAGCTGGTACCACAGCCCTTCACTACCGTTGAAGTTACGACTGGCCGAGCCGCCGAGATCCACCGCCGACATATAGATGGGATCCACTGCCGATAGACCTAGGGTTTGTTCATAATTGTAGTAATAGTGCAGCGGTACATCTGCCGTCCGCAACTGCAGCTCGTTCTCAAAGAACTGGCGAGCCACCTCTAAGTCAGACACCATCAGGGTATAAACCTTAGGCGCACTGGACAGGAACATCCACATTGCGCCTGCGTAAGCCACCAGCAGCATAACCATGATGCCTTGGGTCGAAAGCAGACCATCGAGAGGCAACAGCGGCCAGAACGCACCTATACGGATTGGTTCAGAAAAATATTGCAAACTAACCAAAACAGGAACGTCCATTTAAAGGGGACTTGACTCAGCAACTAGATGTAG
>JBAUJD010000174.1:0-4051 GCA_049683515.1 Thermosynechococcaceae cyanobacterium
GTTTTACTGTCATTACAAGGCTGACTTGAGCATATGCTAGACACGCCGACAATCGATAAAGTGAAGCCCGATTGGGCTGGCGAAAACTGGCTCTCAAGGTTTGTCAATGTGCTCATTCAGACCAAGCCCATTTATGCCGTCATGAAGCAGCAGGCTCGCCGGGTGCTGATTAAGACGGCTGAAACCAACGGTATTCCCTGGCGTCAACGCTATCAAGACCTAGAAGCGTCGGAGGTCAAATCTCTATTCGATCAAATTCAGCAATCCGTTACCTATCCTGACTATTACCAAGTCCCTTTCCATGCCTATGCCGAAGGGAATTTATGCTGGCCTGCTGCTTTTGAGGCAGAATCTGCCACCTACGCCATGGCCCTGCGCGTTTGGCTGCAGGAAGAACTAACCTGGCCGGTCGCCCAAGACCGACTGCGCTCTAGTTTTCATGAGGTGCTTGCAGAGTATGGCCCTAAGAGAGTCCAGAATATTCTCGATGTGGGATGCTCCGTGGGCCTGTCAACGTTTCCGCTCCATCGTTTTTATCAACAGAGGCAAGCGGGTGTCGAAACGATTGGCTTAGATTTATCTCCCCATATGCTCAGCGTGGCGAAGCTGCGCGATGCAAAGGGCGAAATTTCTCAATGGAAACATGCCAAAGCAGAAGAGACCGGCTTTGCCGATCAGTCCTTTGATATAGTGACCCTTCAGTTTGTGATTCATGAGCTGCCCCGTTCGGCAACGCGAGAAATTTTTGCTGAGGTGCTTCGTATTCTCAGGCCGGGGGGATGCATTGCCATTGTCGATAATAATCCCAAGTCTGATGTGATTCAGAATCTGCCTCCGGTTCTATTCACGCTAATGAAAAGCACAGAACCCTGGAGTGATGACTACTATACCTTTGATGTAGACGCCGCGCTGCAAGAGGTTGGCTTTGAGCATCGAGCAACGGTGGCAAGTGATCCTCGCCATCGCACAATAGTCGCTCGTAAGCAGTAAGGGCTTTGCACTTAAATGAGATATCCCAGTTGCCATTCAATCAATACCCTTCATGCCTCAAGCCCCTACTCCCTAGGGGAGTAAGAGTCAAAATCTTTCTCCTCAGGGAGAGGGATTTAGGATGAGGAGGGTGATACGAGTCTCTTAATTTGTAAATTGTCGCTGTGGGAGTTGCTGATGCTGCATTTGAGCAATATCAATGGACGGCGTACAGGACCACATTTCATCTAAGGTCGCACCCACGGTCCGAGCCATCACCATCTCTAACTCAGGAGCCATCTCTTTGAGAATTAGTTGAGCCTTGAGATGGCCCAAAAGTCCCAATCGAATAGCCGCACTGCACAGGCCCGTCACAAAGCTATGGAGAAAGGCAACTAGACTATCGCTAGACCCCAAACCAGCGGCTTGCCCGACTACGGCAAACACCACCGGATGTATACCATTGCATTGACGAGACTGAATCTGGTCGGCATACCAATCTAGTTGTGAATGGGGCCAGGTGGACCGCGCCACCATTAGTAAGGCTCGACCACTTTTACACTGGGCCTCGCGCACGTCTTGAATCAAGCTTTGGGCAAATAGGTGCTGATCGGCGGTCTGGATTCCCTCTAATTCTCCGTTAGCGCTGGCCTGGTAGGCGTGCCGTAGGGCTACTAAATCGGAGGGACCGACCTTTTGATGCAGCAAGATTTTTAAATAGTTTTTGAAGTCTTGAGGAGACTTGATTTGGTCGGAATGCAGCAGCGATTCCAAGCCATGAGACAGGGTAAAGGAGCCAGAGGGAAAGAAGGTATCTGACAACTGCATCAGGGCCAGTCGTCGGTCTAGGCTGATGCTGTTTCGGCTGATTAGTTCATTCTTCATGGTGGTGATTATGGGAGGCATGGGCGGGGTGCGAGAAGGCTATGGCGTTTGGAGATTGCTGTTCATAGCTCAGTACCAATCCAGAGATGTTAAAGCTGTTGATCGTGGATTCGATGACTTTGCGATCGCACGTCACCGGAATATAAATGCTGTCGTTGTGAATGCTTATAGGATAGTGATGGTTGCCGAGGGTATGGCCTAAATGTACCAATGCCAGTGCATGATCCGTCGCATTGCCCGTGAAGTTCAAGACAATCATGCACTGGTCTTTCAAATAGACCAATAGCAGCTTACCTGCCTCGGTTTGCAATACATCTCCCTCAGCTAGAGACCAACTGCGGTCTTTTACAATGCCGATGGATTCGCCAGATATGGCTTGGGTATAAATCCGTCCCTTTCTGCGGTCTTCGCTATTGAGGGCAACTTCCAAACAGTGGTTACTATGCAGAGCCTGATGGACTCGCTTTTCTAAGGCTGCATCGGTGGAAATATTGCCGAGATAGAGACGGGCAAGCTCTGGGGTTGGGGCGGTCATTTAGGCACCTCCGGCAGTGGGGACTGTTGGGTGAGTTGGCGAATGTGGTTGAGGACAAAGTGAATATAGGCTTTGAGGGTGCTGATGCTATCTGCGATCGCACGAATCAGCAATCCATTGCAGTTGGGCAACGTTGAGTAACTCGCCTGTAGTTGTTGGTGCTCAGTAAGCTGAAAGGCAGAAAGCAAGGTCGTGAGTTGAGCTAAATCAATTTCGGGCAAAACGGCGACAATATTGCCAATGACGGGTAACGAACAGAACAGTGGTTGATCTTTAAAGGGATTCGTTTGTCCTTCTAGAAGCATGGCATCGCAAAACAGCAGTGTTCCATCGGGGGCGTGAACCTGAAGGCGATTATTGTAGTGGCGAAAGTTGTACCATTCATCACGAGCCAAGCGACCGGGCAGAATCATTTCACTCCAGAATAGTTGTGCGGTGGGATGAAGGGTGAGGTGCGATCGCACATTCAATTCCGCATCGGGATAGAGAATAATCGGCTCTGGCAAGTATTCTAAGCAAGCATTTATCCCAACCTCGATTCTCTGCATCACCTGAGCGAATGATCTTGGCGTAGGCATACTGTGAACCTTGAGTGCCGCTTGATCGGTGAGATAAAGCTGACTATGATCGTTGAGCTTCACCGTTATTTCAAGCCTGTCATTCGCCAACAAGCCAGGGGAGGCGTTCATCACATAGAAATAGGCGCGCCGGGGGGCATCGGCATCAAAGCGAAAACAACGAGAGAGACGGAAGGGATAGGCGGCGTATTGAGGGAGGGCAAAGGATTGGGCGTTGCGATCGCATCCCACAGTCAACTCAAGCTGAGGTGAGACAACTGTGTGCAACGTAGTGGGCTGAGGGCGAGTCTGAATAGCGGTCATGGGCAGTAGTGATGTGACTTCAGGAACAGTACAGCCTCTCGCAGCCCCCTAAATCCCCCAGAATGGGGGACTTTGAGTCTGTATCTATGCTGGATTCGGTGGTCAGAAATTTCAAATCTTTTTCTCGTCAAGAATCTGTAAAACAAAACAGGTGAAGTCCCCCACTGGTGGGGGATTTAGGGGGCGAGTGCAAAGTGGTAGGCATGAGCGCTAGTGGGGTGAGCAGTGTTAACCATCCTTATGTCAGTGCCATTCCTCTAAAGGGACTCAACCGCTTGAAGTTTGCTAGCTCGAAACAGCACCGTTTCTAAGATGAACTCAACCACCTGATCCAGTCCGTCTCCAGTCTTACAATTGGTGTAAACCACAGGCTTATCTTTCCGTCGTTCCGCCGCCTCTTGGCGAATCAGGTCTAAATCAGCGCCGACATAGGGGGCAATATCAATTTTGTTAATGGCAACCAGATCGGCCTGCATAAAGCCAGGACCGTTTTTGCGCGGAATATCGTCCCCTGCGCCCACATCAATTACAAAGATGTAGGAATCTACGAGGTCATAGCTAAAGGTCGAAGCAAGATTGTCGCCCCCACTTTCAATGAAGACTAGATCTAACTGGGGCAGCAGCAGTTCTAGATCCTGCACTGCCAGCAGATTCATGGTTGGATCTTCTCGAATCGCCGTGTGCGGGCAGCTTCCGGTTTCAACACCCACAATCCGCTCTGGTGGCAGCAGGCTCTGACGCCGGAGTCGATCGGCATCTTCTTGGGTGAGGAGGTCATTGG
>JBAUJD010000175.1:0-2943 GCA_049683515.1 Thermosynechococcaceae cyanobacterium
ACTTTTACCGACAATCCCACGCTGCGCCCGAGTCACAAGATAGGGGCGTAGAATTGTCTGTCGCTCCTGCTCTATGGCGAGTTGAGCTGAAACCTCTGCCAGTTCTTGCGATAGCTGCTGTGAGACCAACTGCACCATCTCGGGATGTTGCTCCACAACCTGAAGGAAGGTCTGCTTGGGCATCATCCATAGTTGGCAGTCTGAGAGGGTAATCACCGTTTGCTGAGTCGGCTGCTCTAAAAGCAGCTCTTTGAGATGAAGAACGGTCCCTGGCAAAAGACTACAGGCCCAAGCCGGACTTGCCTGACTAGAGCGCTCCATCTTGCCCTGATAGAGAATGTAGAGCGCGTCTGGCAGCGTATCTTCTAAAATCAATCGTCGGTTCTCTGCGACGCTGATCTCCTGTAGAGATGAGGCGAGAGATTCCAGGATGGGCTTCGGAAAAATCCCTAATGCTGAGCGTTCTTGGAGCCAGATGATAGACTGCTCAAGAGATTCCATGAGTGTTCCTCAATGTCTTCTCTCTATCTTGCCAGACTCTTCTTGACCACTGGCCTTAATTCCGAGGTGAACGTTTTGGACCTTTGGGTGCCAATCACACTGCTGGGCTTGATTCTTGTGGCAGCAATTTATTTTTCAATGCAATAAATAGCCTGACTTCTGATAAGAAGCCAGGCTGAAGAGGAGAGTTTTGATACAAGTGAAAGATAAAAATTAATGCTTGACCATTGGCGTCAGCACGCTATAGCTTGCCTAGGCGATCGCATTGTGTCGATTGCAGTCAAGGTCACTAACCGCAGCAAAGGCTGACAATCCTTCAGAAGAGCTAGGCTCTACAAGGCGAGCGTAGGCCATTTGAACCGACTCACTCTGAAAATGTCTATGTTTGCTGAGCAGCGAACCTGCAACTTTACCTGCAATTGCCAATGAAAGAATGAGAATCATAGGTCATACCTGAACCCTTGCGATCGCTAAACTTAAAAGAAGGAAGCCATCTGAAAAATCTAACTAACGGCAAAGGCAACCGCTAAGACACCAGACATGAAGACAGCACTGACAACACCTAGAACCCAGTAGGTGCGCTGCTGGCTAGAAGAGGGATACTCCGCAGCATAGGCTTCTGGATCTCTTGCGAAGTTATTGATAACGCCTCTTTCATCGGTTGTGCTAATCATGCCGTCGCCTCAAATGTGTTTTTATGTAAACAACTCTAACATCTTTGTAACGATTCCGCAATAAAAATTGACGTCTACCTTTTAGGTGGCTGTAGGGCACGTCTCTAAACCTTGCCTGTGTGTCTCCCTTTCAAGGATCGCCTCCGCATTTCACTGAGTTTTTCCAATTATGAGAATTAGTTCCGATCGTTGCCGAGACTGTAGGCGTAGATTTTTCAGGTTCAATTAGAGACCAATCTGTCGATAGACATCGATCAAGGCTTGAGTGGATTGCGACCAAGTGTAAAGCCGTTCTATTTGCTGTCGTGCCGCTGTCGATAGCTGCTGTCGTAGTTTAGGGTTATCGCGCAATTGGAGCAGATTATCTTTGATAGCTTTTGCTGACCCTGGCCGACCCGTGAGCAAGTGAGTTTCGGGTTCACCCAGCGCATTGACAACCTCTAGATCGCTGGTCACGACCGGGGTGCCAGAGGCCATGCCCTCTAAAATTTTTAAAGGGCAGCAGCCCTGGATGCAGTTGCGATCGTTGGGCTTGAGCGGGGCTAAAATCACGTCGGCCTGATGCATCTGTTGAGCAAGCTGTCTCTGATCGACCGGCCCTAGAATCTGGACGTTCTCTTGTTGTCTAAGACATTCGATACGACGGAGGAGCGATCGCAACTGCTGCGGACGCGCTGGCCCTAGAATCGTGAGCACTGCCGGGAAATCTCGACCGTAGAGATCTAGGGCATCGATGGCTAAATCAACGCCTTGCCAAGCGCTCAGCGTTCCAAAATACAGCAGTCTTAAAGGACGTAACTCTAGCGTTGAGCGAGGGACTTGATAGGTAAACACCTCTAGATCAACGCCGTTGGGAATGACTGCAATTTTATGGGGAGCGACGCCCCTTTCGATTAAATAGGTCTTTGTTAAAGGGCTAGGCGTAATTACCTGATCGGCTTGGGCAAAGCACAGATCTTCTTGAGCCACCAGCTTGTACATGAGTTCATCGTCTTCAGCCACTTTGGGGTAGCGATATTTCAGCTCAATGGAAGGCAAACCGTTGATTTCTAAAATGAACAGATCGCAGAGCGCCTGTTTTTGTTGAGCGATAGGGAAGCCTTCATAAATAGAGCGCACATGAATGGCGCGAAATCGCTGGCCCTCCAGCCATTGGTTGAGCTGCCTGCGAAAAGTGAGCACCCGACCTAACAGTGTTTTGCCAAGGGCCGGTAAGGCAGTGTGGTGAACCTGGGGCCATCGTTCAAATGTGGGGATCTGTTCAGTCGTGGGGGAAACACTGACGAGGTGAAGCGGGGTGTATTGGGTTGCGATCGCCCTTGCGAATGCTTCAATGTGAACCGCCGCGCCCTTTGGGGCTGGAACGATATCAAAACTAATGTAGGCCATCGGAAGATTTTGCATCGATCGAGATGAAGCTCTTTAAAGAACTGCCATCAACGAGGGGAATGGCGTTCATTTGATGTTATGAAGTGTCTTGATAGTAGACAAACTTGCCGGGGGATATAACGGCAATGGGAGCGTTCCATGACCCTTAACCTGACGTCACTCAGAAAAACACTAATCTACAGCCGCAGCGGTGTCGCCAAAGAATTGATCGCCGATCTCAATTTGATGGCCCAGAGCGATGCGATCGCAGAGCAAACGTTGGCCCGCTTGGGCACGCTCCAGATCATAACAATCATCGGCTTGATCGGTGCCTTTCTTGTGGGGATCTTTGCCGAGCTTCCCCTAGCATTTTGGACCGCAGGCATCCTTTTGATTGTCC
>JBAUJD010000176.1:0-8605 GCA_049683515.1 Thermosynechococcaceae cyanobacterium
GTGTAGGGATTGTGTCAACGACCTTTTGGGCTGGTACGGCTTGGGCCAGTCAACGCACCCGCCGCCAGCTTGAACGGGCCGCAACCCACAACGGTCACAACGGCCATGCCCCCATTGCCTCTATCAATAGCCTAGAGCCGTTCTCTGAAGCAGCACCTGTAGAGGAGGAGCGTGTACCCCAGCCTACCTCAGAGACGGAGTCCTAATGCTCAACTCTATTCTCCAAGTGTCCATCGTTCAGCGGTGGCTGGTGGTGATCGGGGCCATTGTGGTCACCGTCCTCGGGATTTACAATCTCACCCTGATGCCCCTGGATGTGCTGCCCGATTTTGCCCCGCCCCAGGTAGAGATTCAAACCGAAGCCCCTGGATTAGCCCCGGAAGAAGTCGAGTCGCTGATCACGCTGCCTCTAGAGAGCGCCGTCAACGGCACTCCTGGCGTGGAAACAGTGCGTTCTTCGTCAGCAGTGGGGATTTCTGTCGTCAAGGTGATCTTTAATTGGGGCACCGATATCTATCAGGCTCGCCAGCTCGTCACGGAGCGCCTGCAGCAGGTGCAGGAGAAGCTTCCTGCGGGTGTAGATGCGCCCCAAATTTCGCCTGTATCTTCGCCCATCGGCACAGTTTTGATGTATGCCCTCAAGCCCCAGACGCCGGAGGAACCCACCAATGCACCACCCACCGATCTAATGGAACTGCGGCGCATTGTCGATCAGACGATTACGAATCGGCTATTGGCGGTACCGGGTGTCTCTCAGGTGATCTCCTACGGAGGCGATGTGCGTCAGTATCAAGTTCTAGTTGATCCCAAGCAATTGCAAGCCTTCAACGTCTCTCTGCAAGAGGTGACCGAGGCCGCTACAGCAGCTAACGCCAACGCTGCCGGAGGCTTTTTAGTGGATGCTGACCGTGAAACGATTATCCGAGGCATGGGTCGTCTGGAGTCCATTGAGCAGCTACAGCAGGCAGTTGTTACCGCTCGGAACGGCACCCCCGTTCGTCTGCAGGATGTCGCGGAAGTTCGGATTGGTGCGGGTCTCAAGCGGGGCGATGGCAGCGTCGGCGGAGAACCCGCAATCATTATGGTGGTCAATAAGCAGCCGGGAGTAGACACGCCCACCGTTACCCAAGCCATTGATGAGGCGATGAACGGCGTCAAGGCGGGTCTGCCCAAAGATATCAAAATCACCGAAACTTTCCGGCAAGAGAGCTTTATTGCAGCCGCGATTAGCAACGTCCAGTCATCGCTTCGGGACGGCATCATTATTGTTTCGATTATTTTGCTGCTGTTTTTAATGAACTGGCGCACGGCGGTGATTACCCTGAGCGCCATTCCCCTGTCGATCTTGGTGGGGATGATGATTCTCAATCTGATGGGGCAAGGTATTAACACCATGACCTTGGGAGGATTGGCAGTTGCCATCGGCTCCGTGGTTGATGACTCGATTGTGGATATGGAGAACGCTTATCGAGGTCTGCGTCGCAATCAAGCGGAAGGCAATCCCAAGCACCCTTATCAGGTGGTCTATGACACCTCTGTCGAGGTACGGGTAAGCGTTATTTTATCCACAATTATTATTGCCGTGGTGTTTGCGCCTATCTTTTCTCTGACGGGGGTAGAAGGGCGAATTTTTGCGCCGATGGGAGTGGCCTATTTGGTGTCGATCCTGGCTTCAACCTTGGTGGCGATGACCCTTTCTCCGGCTCTCTGTGCCTTTCTATTGGCAAATCAAACCTTACGGTCAGACGATACTTGGGTGACGACTTTCGCGGAGCGCTGCTATCGACCTGTTCTCCGTTTTGCTCTGCATCGATCCAGTATTGTACTGATCATTGCAACCGCTAGCTTGGTGGCGTCTCTGGTGGTTTTCCCAACGCTGGGACGAGTCTTTTTGCCTGAGTTTCAAGAACCGTCCCTCGTCAATGCGATGCTCCTCTATCCGGGCAGTTCCTTAGAAGCAACCCAGCAGTCGGGCATAGCGATGGAGACGGCGCTCCAGGACGATCCTCGGTTTGGAGTAGCGCAATTACGAGCCGGACGCGCTTCTGGGGATGCTGATGCTGGCGGTGTGAATTTAGGCCACTTAGATGTTGAACTAACGCCAGAGGGATTGAAGGATCGAGACGGTGCGATCGCAACCCTCCGCCAAGAATTTGCCAAACTCCCCGGTGTCGCGCCTAACATTGGGGGTTTTATCACACACCGGATGGACGAAGTATTGTCTGGGGTGAGAAGTGCGATCGCCGTTAAAATCTTCGGTCCCGATCTCGACCAGCTCCGCGACTTGGGCCAACAGGTAGACACCGCCCTCAGAGATCTACCTGGCTTAGTGGATTTGCAGCTTGAGCCTCAAGTCCCCATTCGTCAGCTCCAGATTCAATTTGACCGCGATGCCGCTGCCCGGTATGGCCTGCCCGTGGGTCAACTGTCTGAGGTAGTGGAAACAGCCCTCAATGGTCGCGTGGTTTCTCAAGTCCTGCAGCAGCAACAGCTCTTTGACTTACTGGTGTGGCTCCCGGAAGAGGCCCGTAATAATTTAGATACCCTTAACAGCCTGCTGGTCGATACCCCTGCCGGTCCGAAAATCCCTCTAGCGCAAGTCGCTCAACTGGAGTATGGGACTGGACCAAACACCATCAATCGAGAAAATGTCTCACGGCTGATTGTGGTCTCCGCTAACGTAGAAGGCCGCGATCTAGGCTCTGTCATCAAAGATATTCAAACGACTCTACAGGAGTCTGTACAAATGCCTTCAGGTTATTTCATTCAGTATGGAGGACAGTTTGAGTCGGAGCAGCGGGCCAGTCAGAATTTGCTGGTGTTTGGGGGGCTGGCGTTGGTTGCGATCGCAATTCTCATGTATCTCTCTGTCAAATCCGTACCCGCCACAATCATGATTCTCATCAACTTACCCCTAGCCCTAGTGGGAGGCATTTTCTCCATCGCCCTTAGTGGTGGTGTTGTCTCAGTGGCTTCCCTCGTGGGGTTCATCACTCTATTCGGCGTTGCCGTTCGTAACGGCCTCTTGCTGGTCGATAACTACAATCAGAAGTTTGCCCAAGGGTTGCCCTATCAGCAGGTGATCACCACAGGTTCAATGGAGCGGCTGGTTGCGATCTTGATGACCGCCCTCACTTCAGCGCTGGGCATGGTGCCTCTAGTGCTGGGCAACGGTGCAGGCCAAGAAATTTTGCAGCCCTTAGCCGTGGTAGTGCTAGGAGGATTATTCACTTCCACCGCCTTAACGCTATTGGTCATCCCTGCACTATATTCCCGCTTTCATCGCTTCCTAGTCCCCAAACAAATAATCAAATCTGACTCAGTAGAGATTCAGGAGGTGTCAAAAGCTCAAAGTCCTCCAGAATGGGGGATTTAGGGGGCGAGTGCAGCACTCATTCTCTAACGCCAAACAGATCTAATCCATACCATTACCAAAAGAACCCTATGCATCCGATCAAACTCTCTCTCATCCTTTTCAGCACCATTGGCCTACTGGCAACCGGCTGCGAGAATAGTCAACCCACCGCTAGCGAATCTCCAGCCTCCGCAACAGAGGCATCTGCACCCACGGCAGAATCAACCGCTACAGAAAGCGGCCATGCAGCAGTTCCCCAGGCAGGGGGGCAAGTCGTAGAATCTGGTCCCTATCACTTAGAATTCGTCGCCGGACCAGAAGCCAACGGCACCCACTTAGATTTCTTTCTGCAAACAGGGGACAATCACGATGCCATCCCTGACGCTGAGGTCACTGCCGATGTACAGCTCCCCGATGGCTCCACGCAGACCTTGCCCCTCACCTACGATGCCGAGGGTAAACATTATGCAGCGCTTCTCAACGCCACTGCCCCTGGAGAATATCAAGTCTCTATCGTCAGCGACATCAAGGGAGAACCTGTGAAAGGTCGCTTTAGCTTTACCAAATAGGGGTTAGCCTTTGCCGCATTCGTTCAAAGACACCGACTAAATCATGAATGAGCGCAAGCTATTTCGTCAGACGCGCTGGCGGTTGACAAGCTGGTATGCCGGGGTCATGGGCATTATTCTGGCGCTCAGTGGCTTTGGGGTCTATGAAGCCATTGATCACGCTCACCGGACTGCAGCAGATCGGGAACTGCAGGCGATCGCAGGCCGACTCCATGACAATTTAGAACCCACGCTACAGCAGCCCGGAGAACTTTCAACTAACGCTCAGCAATTCTTACCCAGTCCCTGTCTCAGCCGATGCTTGAACCCCACCGGAGCTGTCGCGGATCACTCCCCTGGAGAGATGTTCCAGGGCAAGTATTACATTCGACTGCTGAATCCTGACCGAGAACTCGTTGCCCTAGCTGGACTAAAGCCGCAAGGCTTAGAGACCCCTTCATCTCTGTCTGAGTGGCAGTATCTGAAGGATGGGCGCAACATCCGCTATCGACAAATCACACTGCCGCTCCAGAACCCTAATGCACCGCTTTGGGGATACCTGCAGGTCGGCAGTTCATTAGAGGCGTCTGATCAATACCTAACGTCAGTGAGACTGGTCCTCTTTATTGGCTTGCCTCTAGCGTTGGCCTTCGTCGGCATTGCAGGCTGGTGGCTGGCTGGAAGAGCCATGCGACCGATTCGTCAGTCCTACCAGCAGATGCAGCAGTTCACGGCGGATGCGGCCCACGAGTTGCGAACTCCTATTGCTGCAGCACAAGCGACGGTGGAGTCAGTGTTAGATACGCCTGAGCTGTCTGAGGCCGATACCCGTGAGACGCTGCAGGTTCTTGATCGCCAACATCAGCGTTTGTCCCAACTGATTCAAGACTTGTTATTGCTGACTCGCCTAGATCGCCATGTCTCACCCAATCAGACCGATACTTGCTGTCTTCGGAATTTGGTAAATGACATTGCGGAGGAATTAGCGGCTCTGGCGCTGAACAGAAAGATTCAGCTTTTGACTAATATTCAGACTGATCAGCCCCTAAAGGTGATCGGGGATGAAGCTCAGCTCTATCGATTGGTTTTCAATTTGGTGATCAATGCAATTCAGTACACGCCTCAAGGAGGACAGATAATGCTCTCGCTAGCTGAGCAAGATCAGCAGGCCATAATTCAAGTGCGAGATACGGGCGTTGGGATTGCCCCTCAGTACCAATCTAAAATCTTTGGTCGCTTCTATCGGGTGAATAGCGATCGCAACCGACAGACCGGCGGCTCGGGCTTGGGGTTGGCTATTGCGGATGCGATCGCCAAAGCCCATAGAGGCCAAATTCAGGTCCAGAGTCAGTTGGGTCAAGGCAGTTCTTTTATCGTTTATCTACCCACCACTACAAATCAGCAGGATAGGATAGGATAGACAGCCTCATCACATCACTCTGGTTATGACACGTCAAGAAACGCTACAAACAATCAGTGATTTACTGCCGCATCAGCCTCAAGAGAAGTTGGAGGCTCTTCTAGGATGGCTTGAGCAAGACGATGATTCTTTTGAACGACAACTACGTGCCGATGTAGAAGCTGGAAAGCTTGATCAGCTCATTGCTAATGTGATCTCTGAAGACGATGCAGGGGAGACGATAGATC
Source organism: Thermosynechococcaceae cyanobacterium (assembly GCA_049683515.1). GTDB lineage: Bacteria > Cyanobacteriota > Cyanobacteriia > Thermosynechococcales > Thermosynechococcaceae > RCC1774. The sequence continues at coordinate 5,551 of JBAUJD010000176.1, forward strand.
TTGAAGCATCGTGCGACTAAGACATTTTGGAAATTGTATAATAAGCTTTCTCCTGATCTTCAGTGCCAAGCTCGCAAACAATATCGGATGCTGAGACGAAATCCGCAGCATCCGTCGTTGCGCTTCAAACCCGTGAGCAAGCTGTGGTCAGCAAGAATCAACGATGACTATCGAGTCTTGGCGGTTAAGCGTGATGATGCCTACGTATGGTTTTGGATTGGGCCACATCAGGAATATGACAAAATTCTCAGCAGTGGTCGTTAAGTCATTTAAGGGGTAGTGCTGTCAACCCTCTGATGAATTAACTCAGGTGGTTACTTAGGACTCACCGCAAACGTGACTGCTTGTGCCCTGCGCTTTGGCTTGGGCATCAACCATTTGCCAAATTTGGCATAGAGCGCCGGAATCACCAGCAGCGTTAACGCGGTAGAAGTAACCAATCCCCCCAGAACCACGATCGCTAGGGGCTGCAGAATTTCATTCCCGGCTCCGCTGGCGATCGCCAAGGGCAGCATTCCTAATGCCGAGGTCAGCGCCGTCATCAAAATGGCGTTGACTCGCTCTAGAGACCCTTTGACAATCACATCTTTGAGGGGCATTCCTTGAGCAAACTTGTTGTTGTAATTATCGACGAGCAATAAGCCATTGCGAACCGCTACGCCAAATAGCGTAATAAAGCCGATCAGCGATGCGATGGAAATCACGCCGCCCGTCAGAGCAATGGAGACAATACCGCCCACTAACGCCAACGGTAAATTGATCATAATGGCAATCGTTGCAGGCAGCGATTTGACCGAAAAGAACATCAAGATCGCAATTGCGATCGCAGCTAGGATGCTAAAGACTAGCAAATTATTGGTTGCCCGTTGTTCTGATTCAAACTGTCCGCCGTACTGGATGAAGTAGCCATTGGGCAATTGGACTTTTTGTTTGATTTGAGACTGGATATCGCCAACAACGCTACCCAAATCACGATCAGCAACGTTGGCCGAAACGACGATCAGCCGCGAGACATCTTCCCGATTTACTACATTGGCTCCCATGCCATAGTCAACCTTGGCAACGGTGCCTAGCGAGATCGTTTGCCCAGTGGGAGCCATAATCGGAATGGCGCGAATGGCATCTAAACTGTTGCGTGCCTTTTCGGTCAGCGAGACAGAGATATCAATCAGTTGCTGATTTTCGGGCACCTGTGAGACCACCCGACCGTTCAAAGCCGTTTCCACGATTCCCGACACCTGTTCCATCGTTAATCCATAGGTTGCCGCCGCCGCCCGATCATATTGAATCTGCACCTGACGAATCGGTAATTGCGGTTCAAGCTGCAGGTCTACAATGCCGCCAATCGGCTCCATCACATCGCGGACTTGTTCACCAATGGTTCGCAGTTGAGCCAGATCAGGACCAAAGATTTTTACGGCGATCGCACTTCTGACTCCCGACAGCACTTCATCCATGCGGTGAGAAATAAATCCGCCAATATTGGGCGCAACCCCCGGCAAGTTAGAAAACTCCTGACGCAGTTGTTTGATGCTCGCTTCCCGGTCTTTGAGGGCGAGATCGCTCAGTTCTACATCCACATGCGCCATACTGACCCCCGCTCCATCGGCATCACCAGGGGCGCGTCCCACCCGCAACTGCACCCATTCATACAGCGGGTTATCCTGCAGCGACTTAGACAGCGCAATTCCTGCCCGATTGGTCATATCCAGAGACACGCCGGGATAGAGAACCATTGAATTCACCAATGACTTCTCCTGAAATTCTGGTAGGAACACCCGACCCAGCGAGGGGACAATTGCTACAGCCGCCACCAAAGATGCCAGCGCCACCGCCAAAACAATCTGAGGGGTGCGGAGCGACAGATTCAGCAATGGACGATATAAACGCTCTGCCCAGCGCGAAATGAACGTCCCTTCCTGGGGCAGGGTTTGGTTTGCCAGCAAAATGGCGCAGAGGGCTGGAGAAAGGGTCATTGCCACTAGGGTAGACGCGCCAATAGAGATCAAATAGGCCAGACCCATCGGTGCAAAAATATTGCCTTCAACGCCCGTTAGACTAAAGATTGGAGCAAACACAACCACAATGATCACGGTGGAAAAAATCACGGCTAACCGCACTTCTACCGACGTGTCGTAGACCACCTGAAACGGATGTTTGGGATTCCCCTGGGCCTGATTGGTTCTCAGGCCGCGATAGCAGTTTTCCATATCGACGATCGCATCATCTACCACAGAGCCAATCGCCACCACTAAGCCCCCCAAGGTCATAGTGTTAATCCCCAAACCCAAGGCTTGCATAATCATTAACCCAATCAACAGCGAGAGCGGAATGGCGCTGAGGGTAATCACCGCCGTGCGCCAATTCATCAAGAACAGCAGCATGATGATGGACACAATGATGACGCCCTGCAGCAGGGAACTGCTGACATTCTGAATCGCGGTATCAATAAAGTTAGACTGCCGAAAAGTCCGCGCCACTTGCACATCGGCAGGAAACGTGGGCTGTAAAGATTGCATGACTGCTTCTACAGCCTTAGTCACGGTGGGCGTATCAACATCGGGCTGCTTGTTGATCATCATCACGACTGCCGGTTGAGTGTTAAAACTGGCATCGCCGCGCTTGATGGCAGACCCCGTTTTGACCTCCGCCACATCCTGCAGCAAAATCGGTTTCCCGGCCTTCACCTTGACCACCGACTGCCGCAGGTCTTCAATGGACTGCACCTGACCGATGCCGCGCATTAACAGTTCTTGCCCGCCGCCAATCAAAAAGCCCCCAGGCGCGTTAGAATTTGCGCCCTTGGCAGCATTGGTGACTTCGGTGAGCGATACCTGGAGCGATCGCAGTTTTGCCGGATCGACTAATACCTGCTCCTGACGCTCATCGCCGCCATACACCGTGACTTGAGTAACGCCGGGGACCGACAAAATTTGACTACTGAGGGTGCTATCCACCAGACGGCGCAAATCCATCAGCGACGTTTGCCCATTCACCGTGAAGGCATACTGCAAAATCGTGCCCAACGGGGAGGCCAACGGCGAAATTTCCGGGG
>JBAUJD010000177.1:0-2515 GCA_049683515.1 Thermosynechococcaceae cyanobacterium
CTTTACACACTGCGCGACCGTGGTAAATCAACCGAATTGACCAGTTCTCCCAGTCTGGTTGGGGCAGTAGCGCCATCAGATCGCGTTCAATTTTGACGGGTTCTTGATGCTTGGTTAGCCCTAAACGGTTGCTGAGGCGCTTGACGTGGGTATCTACGGTCACTCCGGCGTTGATACCAAAGACATGGGCTAAGACCACATTGGCGGTTTTGCGTGCCACCCCTGGCAGGGTAAGAAGCTGCTCCATCTGCTGCGGGACTTCCCCATTAAAGTCAGTCACGATTTTGTGACAGGCGAGCTGGATGTGCTTGGCTTTATTGCGATAGAACCCTGTAGAGCGGACCAGTGCCTCAATCTGATTCCGTTCAGCACCCGCTAGGGCCGGGGCATCAGGGAATTGAGCAAACAGGTGGGGCGTTACTAGATTGACACGCTCATCGGTGCATTGTGCCGAAAGGATGGTGGCGACCAAGAGCTGCACTGGCGTCTCGTAATCAAGGCTACAGGTGGCATCTGGATAAAGCTGCTGAAGCCGGTTCAGTAGCTCTAACGCCTTTTGTTTTCGTTTAGAGAGAGCAGGCAAGATTCATCATTTATTGAAACAGTTGCTGGACCCAGTTGAGGTTTGCGGTATCACGCACAATTAAGACCATACCTAGGCTGAGCAGCAGTACCAAGCCCGTCTGCATCACCCATTCTTGTATTTTGGCCGGTAGAGGTTTACCTAGCACGCCTTCAATTAGCAGAAACGCAAGCTGCCCCCCATCAAGGGCCGGTAGGGGCAGGATGTTAATAAAGGCCAGATTAATGCTGATCACGGCAGCAAAATCAAAGAGTCGAGAGACATCAGTACTCGCCATTTCGGCCCCCATGGCGACAATGCCCACAGGGCCAGCGACTTGACCGGCAGCCTCTTGAAAGTTGCCAATTAACTGACCAAAGGTGCCTGCCATGTACACCACAATTTTTTGATATTCGTCGGCAGCAGCCCCTAATATTTCACCCGGATTATGGGGGGCACGTCGCGCTGCTCGACCCTCTGGGAGCTGTTTGATATTGGGAAAGAGCTGCACTCCAATTTGAACTTTGCCGCTGTCTGATATGCGGGGCGTCAGGCTGACCTCAAGGGATTGCGCTCCGCGCTGAAGTCCCAACGCTAGCGGCTGATTGGGACTGTTTTTGATGGTTTCCATTAGGGTCACCGTTGCCACATCTCCCTCGCCGAGGGGCTGATTGTTAATGGAAACAACCACGTCACCGGATTGAATACCGGCTTCTGCCGCCACTGAGCTAACGTCTGCGGCAACTTGGCTAATTAAAACGCCGGGTTGGTAATCAACAACGCCCATAACGCCGAGCTGCATCACCAGTACGAAATAGGCAAAGACTAAATTAGCAATGACGCCGGCGCTAATCACGATGGCCCGATCTAGCAGGGGACGATTCTTGAGTAGGTTTGGATCGTCGGGATTGATGTCACTGTCTGGGTCATCATCGGGGAACCCAACGTAACCCCCTAGCGGAATGCTGCGCAGTGCATATTCTGTTTCTGGGCCTTGGTATCGCCATAGCGCAGGACCAAAGCCAATGGAAAAACGATTGACGTGAATCCCTTGGAGTCTGGCGGCTAGAAAGTGACCGAGTTCGTGAACCGCAACTAATAGACCGATAACGGCGATCATGGCAAAAATGGCTGCGGTGCCTGACATATCAATATCCTGTTCGTTACAGAGAATCACAAACAACACACAGGGAAACCCTGTAAGTTTATCTATCTTAACGTTTAAGGCCGCAGTCGGTGCTGCCGTTTTCTCGGACTGGTTCTGCGGGCATCTTAGAGACCATTTTCATGGTTTTAGATGAAGCTAGGGGTTGCGTTCTCTACCTTCGGGGTTCGGTTTCAACCCTAGTCAGCTTGTCTCTGTTCTCGATATTCTCGAAGAGAGTCATTCAGTTCTGTATTGAGTGTGGCCATGTGGGTAGTGCCAACTATGGGCGAGGTAATCGCACTTCAGGAGCCAGAGGCTGCTCTCGCGGCCAGTGGTCACGCGATTCGAGAATGGGAGGTTGCGATCGCAACCATGACCCAGCTTTTGTCACAGTGCTTTCAGTCGGGCGATCCTGACGATATTTGCCCCCTGCGGGGCTTTATCCTCTCAGGGCCAATTCCCTTATTTAATGATCCCCAGCGATTAGGCAACCTGCAGTCACTGATCTTCTCCAATGAACAGTCAGGTCGATTCCAACTTCCCTCTGGTGATCCAAGGCAACGGGCAACGGTGGCGGAAACGAGTCAAGTCATTCCGTTGTTGCCCGCCGATCCGATCAATACTGAGCGGTTTTGCCTGATTCAAACCACGGTGTTTAGTTGGTTGGCCGTTTTGGGTCAGAGTGCTGATGGTATCCAGTTCCAATTTTCCTTTAGCCCCGATACCGTTGAGCAAGCGTTAAACGCGCTCCGGTCCCGTGTGCAGCTCACCCGCCCCCACCAGTCAGAGTCCTTTGATGCCCTCGT
>JBAUJD010000178.1:0-2680 GCA_049683515.1 Thermosynechococcaceae cyanobacterium
TCATAAACCCCTTGACCGCGCATCTTATTAACGTTGTCTTCTAGATAGCAGGGTAGTGAGGCGACAACACGAAGCTGATGCTGGGCAAAGTATTCAGGTAAATCTGCAAAGCCTTTTTCAAAAAAGATAGTGAGATTAGAACGCACAATCACCTCTTTGCCCTGCGCCCGTGCGGCCACCACCAGAGGGCGAAAGCCATAGTTCATCTCAGGTGCGCCCCCGGTGAGATCAACCGAGCGAATCTGCGGGAAACGCTCAATGACTTCAATGAGCTGGTCGCAAACTTGCGGCGATAGTTCTTCAGTCCGCCTTGGGCCTGCTTCAACATGACAGTGCGAGCAGGCCAGATTACAGCGACGACCCAAATTAATCTGCAGGACCGTAATCGGCTGTTTTGTCAGGGGCTGATCAAGCTTGTTTGCAAAAGGCGTCAGCCCGACAGAAATCGTCATCGTTGTCTCCAAAGCGGGGATAGGCATGAATATCGTTTTAGCAGCAACCGCCACCGTCGTAATGCCAAGTCGAATCGGTCACTACAATATTTTGAGGGTGAGATTTCGCCATTTTCCCTGCCGTTTTATCGCAGACCGCCACCGGAACGCCCAGGGTCAAAATGTGTCCAGCCTGATCATCAAAGTGAGCGTGGGGTCCGGTGTAGATCGCTGTCTTGCCCGTAAAGATACAGGCTCCGTCGTCGGCAATATCCACTTTGAAAGAGACGGTATCGAGGCTCTCTAGCAACAGGTTCTCGTCTAGGCTGTAATTCTGTGCATCAAGAAGGCGGTAAGGGCGACGGGTCCGCACCTCAACTTGACCGAACCCAGCCTTAATAATGCGCTGGACGTACTGCTCATAGGTGAGTGCACCGGATAAGCACATGGCCCGGAGGCGATCGTCCTGCTGCAAATGCTTTGGCATCGGACGAGTGGCAATGGGATCACTCATAACTAGACGGCCACCGGGCTTGAGAACGCGATAGGTTTCATCAAGGGCACGAGTGAGGTCTTCGGGTTCAAAGATATTAAACAGACAGTTTTGAGCGACCACATCCACAGAGGCGTCGGGAACGGGCAAAGAGAAGGCATCCCCGGCACGGAGGTCTACAAAATTTGCCTCAAACCAATCGTTCTCTTGAGCCGCAATCTCTAAATTGCGGGCTGCAGCCTTACGCATTTCATCAACCGGATCAACGGCAATGACGGCACCCTGATGGCGGGAGAAATAGGCAAACTGCAGTGCCTCTAGGCCACCACCGACGCCAACGTAGAGTACCGTCGGGTCACCGGTCAGCTCGGCAGCATGGACCGTTGTTCCACAGCCATAGTTCATTTCTTGCATCTGCAGCGGTACTTTGAGGCCCGGAAGCTGTAAGGGTGTACTTTGGACGCAGCATAGACCCACATCAGGGGTTTCAGCGACTTGACTATAAAATTCGGCAGCAGATTCAAGATAGGTCATTGACGTCTTTCGATTGTGTAGATGGGCTGGGCAGTACGCCCCTATTCCTTACCTAGGTTAATACTATGAAAGACTAGCTCTCTGAATTTTTCCTGAGAGTAGACCCATAGCCAGTTAAAGTCTGGTGCTAGGGTACTGAAGCATAGATCCTTGATGGGTCTATTTCTTCAAAATTTGGGTGAGCGCTTGTTTGACGGTGGGATACTGAAAGTCAAATCCGGCAGCTTGGGTTTGCTTGGGCTGAACATTCTGTCCGGTCAAAATCACTTGAGCGGCTTCCCCCAGTAGTAGCTCAAGGGCGAAACCAGGAACGGGGAGCCAAGATGGGCGATTAATGACGCTGCCCAGTGTTGAGCACAGTTCAGTCATGCGGACGGGTTCAGGGGCAGTGGCGTTGTAAACCCCTGCCATTTGGCCGTCGGCAAGAGCCTTAAGAATCAAGCTCACTAAATCATCTCGATGAATCCAAGAAAACCACTGGCGACCTGACCCGATAGGGCCACCACCAAAGAGCTGAAAGGGGGGTAGCATTCGCTCCAGTGCGCCACCTTTACCGAGGACAATGCCAATGCGAAAAATCACTAAGCGAGTGCCGGTCTCTTTAACTGATTGAGCCGCAGCTTCCCAGGTTTGGCAAACCTGGGCTAGGAAGTCATCACCACTGCCGCTGGTTTCGTCAAAGGTTTCTGTTTCGCTGGTGCCGTAGTAGCCAATCGCTGAGGCATTGACTAGAACGCTGGGTTTCGGATCAGCTTGTGCGATCGCATCGACAATCAACTCAGTCCCCAGCTTGCGGCTAGCCACAATCTCTTGCTTACTATTGGCGGTCCAGCGTTCACCAAACAGGGGTTCACCCGCGAGATTGACCACCCCATCGCAGCCTGAAATCCTGGACTGCCAATCACCGGATGCCTTGGGGGTATAGAGTACAAACTCGATCTTTGGGAACTGCCCCTTAGGAAAAGCCCGCTCTGCGCTTTGTACATTTCGGACAAAGACGAGAATGCTGTGCCCCTCAGCCTGCAGCCGCTCTACCAACCGCTGACCCACAAACCCGGTCGCACCCATTACTGCTACTTTCATGCTGCCTCTCACGTTTTATACTGATCATACAAAACACTGGCCTTACAAACGATTCAGCAACCAGGGATTAGCAAAAACCACATGAAGATCAGAGCATCGCCAATATGTCAACAAATATTGCAGTGCATCCGCTTAATTG
>JBAUJD010000179.1:0-5643 GCA_049683515.1 Thermosynechococcaceae cyanobacterium
AAGAAGTCGAGGGCTTCTTCTGAGAGCTTCAGCGACATCTTGCGGTCTGCCAAGCGTTTCTCTAATAGCTGCACCTGAAGCTTCACAATCTCGCGAAGCTGATCCTTTTGCAGGCTATGGAAGATGATCGTGTCGTCAATACGGTTTAAGAATTCAGGACGGAAGTGCGATCTCTATACCCAAGATATTCAAATCTTTTCAAGTGAGCTATGCCGCAACAGTTAAATAGGTTGATCTTGTAGATGGCACTGGAACCTGAAGACCTTCAAGCTGCAGTCCTTCAATATGAAATGCCAAGGCTTCCTGCATATTCTCTTCTACCTGTTCCTGCGTTTCACCTGTTGACACACAGCCGGGTACGTCGGGGGAGTAAGCAGAATAGCCCGTGCTAGTCTCTTCAACAATAACTAGATAGCGCATTACTTAAGACCTGCCTGTTTTAAGATGCTGTTCAAAGTTCCGGGGGCTAATTCATCACTGGGTTTCCCCGGTACTGTGACGAGTCCAGCCTTATCCGCGTTTTTGTATTGGCGGTGACTCCCACGAGTTCTAGATAAAAACCAACCGTCTTTCTCAAGCAACTTGATAATGTCCCTTACCTTCATATGTCTAATCTAGTCTGTAGTCAGATATCAGGACAACATCCGCTACAGACTGATCAAAAACAAGAAGACTAAGACTTAGACTTAGCTGTCACCCTCTCAGCGGAAAGCCCTTTGAAACTCAGACGCTCGTTCTCAACATCGACATAAATGGTGTCGCCGTCGCCAAACTCGCTGCGTAAAATGGCCTTGGCAATCTGAGTCTCTAGCTCCCGCTGAACCGCTCGCTTCAAGGGTCTAGCGCCATACACCGGATCAAACCCAACCTCGGCCAAGAAGTCGAGGGCTTCTTCTGAGAGCTTCAGCGACATCTTGCGATCCGCTAACCGTTTCTCTAATAACTGCACCTGAAGCTTTACAATCTCGCGAAGCTGATCCTTCCGTAGGCTATGGAAGATAATCGTGTCGTCGATGCGGTTCAAGAATTCAGGACGGAAGTGCGATCGCATCTCTCCCATCACCAAACTCTGCATCTCAGAATAGCGACTGTCATCCCCCGCCATATCTAAGATATGACTAGATCCAACATTGCTGGTCATGATAATGATGGCATTCTTGAAATCTACCGTGCGGCCCTGGGAATCAGTGACCCGACCATCGTCGAGAATCTGCAGCATGATGTTAAAGACATCGGGGTGAGCCTTCTCGATTTCATCAAACAAAATCACCGCAAAGGGACGACGGCGCACTGCTTCGGTGAGCTGGCCGCCTTCGTCATAGCCCACATAGCCCGGAGGCGCACCGACAAGACGCGAGACCGAATGCTTCTCCATGTATTCAGACATGTCAATGCGGACAATGGCTTCTTCTGTATCAAAGAGGTAAGAGGCCAATGCCTTGGCTAGCTCTGTTTTACCGACCCCTGTCGGACCCAAGAAAATGAAGCTAGCAATGGGCCGATTGGGATCAGCGAGACCGGCACGCGATCGCTGAATCGCATCAGAAACCGCAGTAACCGCTTCTTCTTGGCCGATCACTCGCTCGTGCAGTTCGTCTTCAAGATGGAGAAGTTTTTCCATCTCAGAAGCCACTAGCTTACTGACGGGGATGCCGGTCCATTTTGAGATAATTTCGGCAATATCGGCTTCAGTCACTTCATCACGAAGTAAAGAAGAGCTTTTATCTTGGGTTTCCCCTAGTTTTTCTTCAGCCTTTTCTAGTTTCTTTTGGAGTTCGTCTAGTGTTCCGTACTCTAACTCTGCAGCGTAGTTAAGGTCATATTCGCGTTTGGCTTTCTGAATCTTAATGTTGACGCGATCAATTTCTTCTTTGATCGCTTGAAGCTGATCAATGCCTTCTTTCTCAGCCTGCCATTGAGTTGTGAGACTCGACTGTTCTTCTTTTAGGTCTGCCAACTCCTTTTCTAAAGATTCGAGGCGATCTTTAGAGGCGCGATCGCTCTCCTTCTGCAGAGACAGTCGCTCCATCTCAAACTGCAAAATCTTGCGGTCAATTTCGTCTAGTTCCTCTGGTTTAGAGGTGATTTCCATCTTCAGCTTAGCGGCGGCTTCATCCATCAGATCGATAGCCTTGTCGGGGAGGAAGCGATCCGAAATATACCTTGTTGACAGGGTTGCCGCTGCCACTAGCGCACTGTCAGCAATCTTGACGCCGTGATGAACTTCGTAACGTTCTTTGAGACCGCGCAGAATCGAGATGGTATCGATAATAGTGGGCTGATCAATATAGACCTGCTGGAATCGACGCTCTAGGGCCGCATCTTTTTCGATGTATTTACGATATTCATCTAAGGTGGTGGCACCGATACAGCGCAACTCTCCCCGCGCCAACATGGGCTTGAGCAAATTCCCAGCATCCATTGCCCCTTGGGAAGCCCCGGCTCCGACAACGGTGTGAATTTCGTCGATGAACAGAACAATCTGTCCTTCTGAATCCATCACCTCTTTAAGGACAGCCTTGAGGCGCTCTTCAAATTCCCCTCGGAACTTTGCCCCTGCGATCAGGGAACCCATATCGAGGGCAATGAGGGTGCGATCTCGCAAAGACTCCGGCACATCCCTGGCGATAATGCGCTGGGCTAGACCTTCGGCAATAGCGGTTTTACCGACCCCTGGTTCCCCAATCAGCACGGGGTTATTTTTGGTGCGGCGAGACAAAATCTGGATGGTGCGACGAATCTCGTCGTCTCGACCAATGACGGGGTCTAGCTTGCCAGAGCGGGCTAGCTCGGTCAGATCCCGACCATATTTCTCTAAAGATTCGTACTTCACTTCTGGTGTCTGGTCGGTCACGCGTTGACTGCCTCTGATATCTTCAATCACAGATTTGAGTTTGGCTTCGTCTAGCCCTAACCCTTTGAGCAACGGCTTGCCAAACTGATCGTCTCTAGAGAAGCCTAAAACCAAATGCTCCACAGAAATATAATCGTCGTTGAAGTCTTTCCGCAATGCTTCAGCTTGATCAAGAAGCTTATCTAAACTTTTCCCGCAGAAAATTGAGTCACTGGGATTTGCTAGCGTTGCTTGTCCTTTAATGACTGAGGTAACGCGATCGCGAACCTCTTGCACGTTGGCACCGGCTTTATTGAAAATCTGACTGGCTAGCCCGTCCTCTTCTAGCAGCGCCTGCATCAAATGGATGCTCTCCATATGCTGTTGGCGGGCTTGTTTAACGACATTCTGCGAATTTGCGATCGCAGCCCAGGCTTTTTCAGTAAATTGGTTAGGATTTGTGGGTTGCATGGCTTTTGCTCAGCTCAACGACGGTCTGACGGCAACGTCATTAGAATAATCTTCTATTGCCATTGTAGAGAGGAAGCGACCTTGGTCGGGATCGGTCTTCTACCCATTGAACGTAGGTATTCCCGTTCCTACCCTGATCAGGGATGAGGGTGTGAAGCCACAAAAATCGTGTAGATTTAGAGTGAAATCTTGAACAATCATTCTTAGTATCATGTCAGAACGCTTAGACCGTATTGAAGCTTTAGCCGAGCAAAATACTCGCAATATTGCATCTGATCGCGAGAATATTGCTGCTTTACGAGATACGATGTTTGAGGGATTTCAAGCTTTGCAGGCTACGCTTGAGCAAAATGCTGCAGTAATGCAGAAGCAAATTGATCTTCTAGTACAAGAAGGTATCAAAACACGACAGATCGTGCAGTCTTTGGCGCGGTCAGTGCAAACCCACTATGACGACAGCGATCGCCACAATTAGGCGCTCCCAACATTGTGCCTATTTTCAATCTCTATCGGGTTACTCTGTGCCCCAAAGATCTTGGCAATCAAGTAATCCTAGCCTTTGATACCCTCTTTCACGTTCGTTGCAATTATTCATAAAGTTACATTAAGCTCTACAATGAGGTCTTGGTGGTCTGTGGCGGTGTTGCCCTAGAGTTCCTGCTGTGCGCTGCTTTGTGGTGGGCGTCGGTTGGTTAGAGACCACCGTGCCCATTCATATTTAGTAGCTTCAACAACGTGACTATAAATCTAATCCAATCACCTGCCTTAGAACGAGAAGTTCTACCCTTCACACTCCAAGACGTTCGCAGCGCGATTCCTGAACATTGCTTTCAGTCGAGTGCTTTGCGATCGCTCTCTTACTTCTTCTTAGATATCGGCATCATTGCAGGGCTTTACTGGCTTGCAGCCACCCTTAATAGTCCTTGGTTTTTCCCGGTTTTTTGGTTCATGCAGGGCACCATGTTTTGGGCGCTCTTTGTGGTTGGGCATGACTGCGGTCACCGTTCTTTTTCTAAGTACAAGTGGTTGAACGACCTTGTGGGGCATCTGAGTCATACCCCCATTTTGGTCCCCTTCCACGGCTGGCGCATTAGTCACCGCACTCACCACGCCAATACCGGCAACGTCGATACCGACGAAAGCTGGCATCCCACGCTAGAAAGCCAGTATGACGATATGCCCCAGTGGGCAAAGTTTATCCGTTTTTATCTGTTCCTATTAGCCTATCCGGTGTATCTGTTCCGCCGTTCACCGGGCAAAGAGGGGTCTCACTTTCTGCCTACCAGCGATTTGTTTCGTCCCAGCGAAAAATGGGACGTGATCACTAGCTCGGTTTGCTGGGTCTTAATGGTTGCATTTCTGGTTGGTTTGGGCTTTTACTTTGGGCTTGGCTTTCTTGTGAACTACTACGTCATGCCTTACTTGGTCTTTGTGGTTTGGCTTGATTTGGTCACCTACCTACACCACACGGTTGAAGATATGCCTTGGTATCGGGGTGAGAACTGGTATTTCTTAAAGGGTGCGCTGTCTACCATTGACCAAGATTATGGTTTCTTCAATCCGATTCACCACAACATTGGCACCCACGTTGCTCACCATGTTTTCTTGAGCATTCCTCACTATCATCTGTTAGAGGCAACTGAAGCGATTAAACCGGTGTTGGGTGAGCACTATCGAATTGCTAAAGAGCCAATCTGGACAACGTTTTGGAACTCTTGTAAGACCTGCTTCTTTGTCTCGGATGAAGGAAGTACTGTTTACTATCAGCCTGCTAAGAGAGCATTTATAAAGTAAATCTTTAGGCTGCTATACCAAACCCACGTGATATCAGAGAACAAAAAGCCGGAAAGCCATACGGGGTCTTATAGTCTTTCTCTAGAATCAGTTTTGATTGGTATATCTACGCTGTAATGACGAGAGTCATTACAGCGTAGATAGCAGCCTCCCTCATGTCCGTTAAGCGCTCATAATCCTTACTCAAGCGCCGATGATACCAATTGAGCCATCCAAAGGTACGTTCAACGACCCACCGCTTCGGTAGAAGCTCAAAGTCTGGCCCCATGCGTTGAATCACCTCTACCCGTGCTTGAATTATTAGCCATACCGCCCATGCGAACTTGTCACCACTATAGCCCCCATCAACCCATAACACTTTGACTCGACTGAGACACTGTTGATATTCTTGCCATCGACCAAGTTGAGCGGCGATAGATATAGCCATCTCAAGTGATTTCAGAGATAATAGAGGAGTATTCTCATCGACTGACTCAAATGACGATTGACGAGTTTATCGCCAGCAACCCAGACCCGCGAGAGCTAAAACGCGCCTTGGCAGTCCA
>JBAUJD010000180.1:0-2187 GCA_049683515.1 Thermosynechococcaceae cyanobacterium
GCTCCAGATTGATCCCCTCAATGCATTCCATCACATAGAACGGAATCTGTTCATTGTGCAGCCCATAATCAAGAACACGCACAATATGTAGACTTTGATGCCCTAATAGCGCTCCTGCTCGTGCTTCTTGAGCAAATTGCTGCGCCATTTTACCGCTAATCAGCGTCTGAGCTAAAAACTTGATCGCAACGGTTACACCGCCTAAGAGCCGATCTTCTGCTCGGTAGACACTCCCCATTGATCCCTGACCCATGAGTTCAGTCAAGCAGTATCGATCTGCCAACACCTGTCCGGGCTGGAGATTGCTGAGACCACCCTTGGCATTAGGAGCAGTCGATTTCTTGCGTAAGAGAGAGTTAAGAAGATCCATAGCTCTCTTATTGTGCCCCTCACCCCAACAGGAGCTAGCATCCTCAGTCTGTTAAGTTGCCTCACACAGAGATTGACCGCTACCCGGTAAACCCACATAATCCCTATAAAACAGGAACAAAGTATCGCCAGCAACGACGAGTTAACAACGTCAGATGGTGGACCTAAAAGGATAATCACGATGATCCGCTCTACATTAACTATGATTTTGGGCTTGGCACCCCTGGGACTTGCATTGACTCTCCCAGAGGTAGCGCCTATCTATGCTCAAACGACAACGCCTCAAACCGTTCAGGTTGAACGGGGCGGTGCTGATATTTATACCCAGCCCGAAGGCAATGCCCTCGTGATTGGCACCTACCAAGCGGGGGTGATTTTGACACCACGGCTCAGGGTATTTAATCCCGAAGGTCAAGCTTGGCTAAAGATTGGCGACCACTGGATCCCAGAAGAGTCTGTACTGGTCTTAGAAGGCGACGCCAAACCGGCAACCTCTGCCACGACCCAACCTCCGGCGACCACTCGACCCACCCCGGTTACGATTCAAAAGCCGTCTGGGACAACGCCTGCAACGCCTGCAACGCCTGCAACGACGCCCACAACCCCTGTTCCAGTGCCCTCTGCGGCGGCGAAGCCCCCTGCAGCAAAGCCAACCCCCGCCCCTGCAAAGCCGGCTCCGAAACCACAACCCAAGCCCCAGGCCGCGTCAAACAAGGCGGTGCTGGTGACCAAAGAAGCAAAGGCTCAGATCAATGTGAGAACAGCCGCTAATACTACGTCTGATGTCATTCACGCCGGTAAAGCAGGAGACGCCGTTCAAATTTTGACCCGTCAAACCGGTGAAGGAGGATTTACCTGGTATAAGGTCAAGTTCCCGACGGCGAAGGTGCAAGGTTGGGTCCGTGGTGACTTCATTAAGCTCGGGGCAAAGTAACATCTGTGCTTTCGGCTGAGATAATGGCGAAAGGGTTGTGTCCCGTATTTTTCTCAAATTTGGCGAATTGAGTTGAAAACCTTAAATAATAATCAGGGTTGAAAATAATTTAAAATCGCTGATACTATCCTAATTAACGAAGATATTAACAGCCGTTAACAAGTTTTAAGGGAAATAGAGTATGGTTCATCACTCACGTCAGACTGCAACTGTTCTCATGGGGGCACTGCTGAGCAGTTCGCTTGTTGCTGTAGTATCGACACCTGCGAAAGCACAGTCCACCCAATTCTCAGACGTTAGCTTTAGCTACTGGGCGCGTCCCTTCATTGAAAAACTGGCTGAGAAAAATATTATTAAGGGCTTCCCTGACGGTTCTTTTAAGCCTGATGAGCCAGTAACCCGCGCTCAATTTGCGGCCATTGTGCGTCAAGCCTTCAACGAAGATTCTATTCGGCGCTATACCGGTTTCAAAGATGTGCCGGATAACTTTTGGGCAACACCCGCCATCACCCAGGCTTACACCACGGGCTTTATGTCCGGTTATCCCAGCAACGAGTTCAAACCCACACAGCAAATCCCCAAGGTCCAAGCGCTGGTTTCTCTGACCAGTGGCCTGCAGCTCAAATCAACGGGCACAGTTGATCAGAGCTTGGGACGTTTTCAAGATGCCTCGGATTTGCCGGACTATGCCAAACCCGGCGTGGCCGCAGCCACCGAAACCGGGCTAGTTGTCAATTATCCTAATGCCAAGTATCTCAACCCCAATCAAGCCGCCACAAGAGCCGACATCGCCGCTTTTGTCTATCAGGCGCTCGTAAACCAGAAACAGCTTTCGCCCCTAGCCGCGACGGACAAAACTTCAGCCTATAGTGTCACTGCAGCGG
>JBAUJD010000181.1:0-3656 GCA_049683515.1 Thermosynechococcaceae cyanobacterium
TTGCTATGCTGTTTAAGAAGGTAGCTTTATCAATATCTAATTCTTGCTGCTGTTTCAACTCACTTTCTAAATCAGGCTGCATATCCGCATCGTAAGCGACCTTGTCAAAGAGATATGCCTATTTGCCGCCAAAAGTAACGATTCACACTGCTAAACTGAATAAGATTTGGGTTGCGAACATGACTAAATCAAAGAAATCAGACAAGATTCCCAAGGCTATGCCAGAGAAGTTCGATCGCATCGTTGCCATCACCGATGACTTCTCACAGCAGCACCTAAATGATGAATATGCTCAGTTGATTCGCGCAGCGATCGCCGCTCTGTGCCGAAAGCGACCGTCGCCCCTAGCAAGCGGCAAAGATCACACTTGGGCCTGTGTGATTACCCACGCCATTGGCATGGTTAATTTTCTATTTGATTCGTCTCAAGACCCCCACATTAGCGCTGGAGAGCTTTACAAACGGTTTGGTGTCGGTGCTAGCACTGGACAGGCAAAATCTAAACAGGTACGCGATACCCTGAAAATGCGTCAAATGGATCCAGAGTGGTGTCTGCCCAGTCGCATTGATAGCAATCCAATGGTCTGGTTACTCTCGGTCAACGGCTTCATGGTCGATGTCAGAACCATGCCCAGAGAAGTTCAAGAAATTGCCCTTGCCAAGGGTTTGATTCCTTATATTCCAGGAGAGAGTGAGGCGTTAGAAGAGAGTGCTGAGCCAGCGGAACCCGTCACACATTTGCCCACTGCTGCTGCTCTCAAGTCTATCTATACGCTGGAGGTATTTTTAATGAACGGCCCTGTAACAGAGGCATTTGTAGCTAAAAATCCAGAAATATCTCGCATCATTGAGATTAAAGGTAGCCATACGCTGGCTGACCTGCATCGCATTCTTTTTAAGGCATTCGATAGAGAAGAAGAGCATCTCTATGAATTTCAAGTTGGGGGCAGTGGGCCGCAAGATCCCAAAGCAAAACGCTATGGCCTCAAGCAGTCGCTGGATGAAGGACTGGCGGGGGAAGTTTCTACGACAAAGATCGCAAGCTTAGGTCTATCCGTTGATCAACGCTTCGGCTACTGGTTTGATTTTGGGGATGACTGGTGGCATCAGGTTAATGTCGTGTCGATCTCAGACCCAGCACCGAAGAAAAAGTATCCGAGAATTATCAGTCGAGTCGGGAACAGTCCGCCCCAGTATGCTGAGTTTGATGAATGACTGTACCCTTGTAAAATGTGAATAGCCGACCGCAACCTCCGAGGGACTGAACTTCGGTAAAGCCAACCGTTGCGAAGGTAATGATGGTCATGTAGAGGGACTCTGTAACTCGACAACCCTCGACGATTCAATACCAATTAAACTTCGTTGGTTTCAGCCAGAACAACTTCATAGTTGCTTCACGGTCGCCACCGCTGCATTCTGCTGTCCCTCTTTGACCTTAAATAAGACAATGACCGTTACAAGCTGATTCTCAAGATCCAGTATTGCCATTGAATATCTCTCCTTCTCTATCAGTGCCTCTTTGAGGCTAACAAATCGATGCCCCTGCTGGTCCAATCTTGTCTACGTCTTCCGATAGGGGCGGCGCTCTCCGCTCAAGTGGGGCCAGAGGGGTGTCAATGCTGGTTCAAAGAAGGTCACCTGAAGCATCTTGATCTAGATATCTTGCCGCATCTGAGTGTTTAGAGTGGATTACGCGGCCATGTCTATCAACACCTTCAGGGTGCCTTGTCGCTGGGCGTGGCTAAAGGCGTTGAGGGCATCTGAGAGCGGATAGCGTTCTGCAATTAAGGGCTGTACATCTACCTGCCCTGCAGCTAAATCCTCTAGCGCCTTCGGGAAGGGACCGCAGCGCGATCCGATCACCGTGATTTCATCGACGACCAAGGCAGAGGCATCTAGGCTGAGTTTTCCGGCATAGGTGCTTTTGAGCACCAGTGTTCCCCTGGGTCGCAGCGCTTGTCGTGCGGTTTCAAACCCAGCGGGGTTGCCGGTACATTCCACTGCGATGTCAAAGGACCGAGGTTGAGGAAGAGTGGAGGATGCGATCGCAACCCTAATTCCCCGCGCCTCAAGGTTTGCCAACTTCTCGGTATAGCGACCCACCACCAGCAGATCGCAGCCGGAGAGCGCCAGGGTTTGGGCGACAAGCTGCCCCAATTTGCCATCCCCCACCACCAGAACACGCTTATGGGGAGTAATCGCGATTTGCTCCTGAATTTCGAGGGCCGCAGCCACTGGCTCTGTAAAGGTCGCTACCTCAGTGGGCACTATCTTTGGCACCGGATAGAGGTTTGCCACCGGCAGCGTTAAATACTCGGCAAAGGCTCCGTGGCGGTTGACAATGCCAAGGACTGTTCGATTCTCGCAGTGGGTCGCACATCCGGTTTTACAATAATGACAGTGGCCGCAGGCGGCATTAATTTCGCCGACGACGCGCTGATTAACTAAATGGGACGGGCCTTGCTCGACTACACCCACAAACTCGTGACCAATCACGCCTTTATAAGGGTAGTATCCCCTCAGTAGCTCTAGATCGGTATTACAGATGCCTGCACAGAGTACCCGCACCAATGCCTCATTCTCTAGAGGCTGGGGTTCAGGAATATCTGAGCGTAACTGAAGCTTTTGTTCTTCGAGCCAGAGTCCTTGCATAATGCAATCTCAAGAAAAGTGCGTGATCAGCTAAAGCAGTTGCCAGCCAGCCCCTTTATAAAGCGAGGCTGAGTCAGGATGAAAAATTTCGGCCAATAATTCCGCCGAATCGACGAGGCGGGGGCCAGGGCGATTGAAATACTGATTGCCGTCAGTGATAAAGACCCGCTGCTGTTGAACTGCGCTCAACTTTTGCCAGCGAGGATCATGAGTAAGCGTCTGAGCGGCCTCACGGGTTTGTTCAAGATTAAAGCCACAGGGCATCAGCACCATCACGTCAGGATTCGCCGCCACTAATGTGTCCCAATCTAACCAAGGGGAATGTTCGCCGGTTTGGCCCAGCAAATTCTCGCCCCCGGCAATCTCCACCAGTTCAGGCACCCAGTTCCCAGCCGCCATCAGGGGATCGGTCCATTCAATGCAGGCCACAGTGGGGCGCTCAGCATAAGACCGGCTTTGACAAATTTTCAGTCGCGCCTGGAGTGCTGACAAGACGGGCATAGCGTCAGCATTGAGTGCCGTAGCAACCTGACGGATATCTTGCCAAACGTCTGCTAGAACTCTTGGCTGTAGAGAAATTACCTTGGGTGAGCTGTGGGTGAGTTGGGCCGCAGCGACTTCAACGTCGGGTAAACTCACGGCACAAACGTCACATTGAGCCTGGGTAATGATGTGGGTGGGCCTGAGCTGTTCTAGCTGCTCTAGGTCAATGCGGTAGATGCTCAACGCCGCCTGGAGCAGATCTTCAACGCGATCGTGAATCTCTCGGCTAGTGCCTTGCGGATCTAAATTTGCTGCAGTACAAACCGACAGCGACCGAACCGATGGCGGGTAGTCGCATTCGTGCGATCGCCCCACGAGGCAGTCAGCCAAACCCAGCGCTGCCACAATCTCGGTAGCGCTGGGAATCAGCGAGACAATACGGAGATCAGACACTAATCAATATTGATTGATTGGGGTCCACCGCCGTTGCTGCTGCTATTAAAGTCGGTCCTGGGGGAAGAG
>JBAUJD010000182.1:0-3069 GCA_049683515.1 Thermosynechococcaceae cyanobacterium
GCTCTAGTCCAATACAGCCTATTGATGGTGGTAGGATTCTCTATTCTTTATCTGAGCTTGAAGCCATTTTTATCTGAACCGATTCAATGGCTGCCTTTGCGCTTGAAGGGACCGTGGTTGCGCTGGGGCTTAAGCGGATATCTGGCGGCGTTGCCGCTGGTGGTGGTGATCTCGCTGCTTAATCAAAAGCTGTTGCAAAATCAGGGCGGCGGCAACCCCCTATTAGAGATTATTCTTAACAGCCATGACTCTTTCAGCATGGGACTGCTGCTGTTTATGGTGGCGGTGCTGGCCCCATTATTTGAAGAAATTTTGTTTCGGGGCTTCTTCTTAACGTCTTTGACCCGATATTTACCGACGTGGGGAGCGATTGGGCTAAGCGGATTGGTGTTTGCAATCGCACACCTCAATCTCTCTGATATTCTGCCTTTGACTGTGCTGGGCTGTATGTTGGGCTTTGTCTATACACGCTCTAGAAATTTACTGGCTTCCATGTTGCTACACGGATTATGGAATAGTGGTTCGTTTCTAGGGCTAATTCTGCTAGGGAGCAGCGTCGGTTAATTAGCAATATTGGCTAATGTCTTCACCACACTGGTCAGCAAGGTAGCACATGGCCCGAAATCTGAGGGCTACCACTTCTTCGTAGACGGGGTTGAGCTTACACAGGGGCGGGATATGAAAGAGGGTGCGTCCTAGCACTGAAATGTCGCGCTCAAAGGGACATTGGGCAGGAATGAGGCGACAAATACGGTGGGCTGTCTCAGGGTTAGTCAACGGGATGTTGACAAAGACAGGGTTAACAAGACGATGGAAAAGCCGATTAAATAAAGACACAGTTCAACTACTGGTAAAGGTTGAGGGTCAAGGCATGGAAGTGAAGAAATTAATTTAAGTTTTCTTCTCGGAGTAAATAGTATCCAAAGGCACAGGAGATGGCCCAAAAGCTAAGGAGTTGCGTCATCAAGAATTCCAGCATCGGTATGGCTCCATTCGGACTGACTGAGTAGAGATAGGCTTTAAGCTCTGTTCTCATACCGTTATTATTTCCTTTTGCTCTTTGAGTTTCTTCGGCGCAACTACTGAAATTTGATAGCAAATGTGCCGAACGAAGAGAGTCTGCGTAGGTGATTGCTCGGAGGCTCTAAAATTGTTCAGTACATCTACTGAGGCGTTGCGGTCACGTTGCGTAACATCAGTCCGTAATTTCCCTGAAAAGGTTCCTCAAGGGGGGCATCTCGGAACTTTTGCTGATATAGATACATCAAGAGAGCCATGATCCGCAGGGATTTACGGGTTTGAAAATCTTGATGATGCCCCATCAATAGAGAGGTGATTCTTGTTAAACCGAACCACAAGCCTTGGTTTGTGTTTTGTCATTGCCCTTGTCAGTGGTGCTGTGCAGAACCAAACGGCCTTTGCTCAAGAAATGAGCCAGCGTTCAACCTCGGCTGTAGACGCTACGATTAAGCAGGCTCGTCGCGCGTTCAAAGAAGGGCGATATGCTGAAGCTGAAGTTCTATGGCGCAACGTGTTGAAAGACCAACCCAATTCTGCTGAAGCCTTTTACCAACTTGGCTTTAGTCTGCATTTACAAGAAGAAATTGGCAGTGCGATCGCAGCCTATCGAAAGGCGATCGCACTCAAGCCCGACTATGACGCTCCTCATATGAATCTGGGGTTAGCCTTAATTGAACTCCAGCAGCTTGACGAAGCGGCAAAATCCTTTGAGCAAGTGTTGACATTGCCCGACCAACCCGAAACGCCTGCCTCTACCCATGCCCTGGCTCACTATAACCTCGCCATTATTCAAAAGCGGCAAGAACAGCCAGAGCAAGCGCTGCAAAATGTTGATGCCGCCCTGAAAATCACCCCCGATTTCTCCCAAGCCCAAGAACTTCGCTTACAGCTCTTGAATCCGCAACGTCAAGAAGAATAGATTATCTCCCCCTTGCCATTTCTCTTTGACGCATTCGCACCAAGACTCGCACTCGTCGCCTAAAATTCTCTAGATCGAGTTCGCTTATTTGCGTCTCTTGCCAAGGGGTACGCTCCATCAGGCGTTCCTGCCATGCCTTGAGAGTGGGATAAGACTCCAGAGGGACACCCAAGGCCAGGGTGAGCTGAATGGCGATCCCGGCGACGATATCGCCTAGGCTCAAGAACTCGCCGCCCATGTAGGGGCGATCGCCCAACAGCTCTGCGATAAATGCAAACGGAACTTTCTCCTGAGCCTCTTGCCATTTCGGGGAATCATTTTTTTCGCAAATTAACGAAATCACTGCCGGGAATAGCTCGTTGGCGGTAACCAACTGGGCCATGCGCACCCTGGCAATAGCCTTTGGCTCGGTCGGCATCAGCGCTGGAGTTGGATACTTTGCCTCTAGATAGTCCATGATGGCAATAGATTCAACCACTCGGAAGCCATCATCTACTAATACTGGGATGTGATGAAAGGGGTTAAGGGCTAAAAAGTCTGGCTGATACTGATCGCCATCCATTTTGATCGCCACTGGCTCAAACGGAATCTGCTTTTCGAGCAGAGTAAGCCAAACCCGTCGAGCATTGGGGGACAGGGGATTGTAGTAAAACGTCAGCATAGGGTTCTCCTTAAGGACAAAAAGACCGATCGGTCCGCAAAGGGTCAAAAAAAATTTGCGGCAGGTCAGAGGCGAAGATGTTCGTTGATATAGGTGGTGAGGTGAGCAATGGCCCGCTCCAAATGCACCGGGTCATCATAGAGTTTGCTCATCATAATGGAGCCTTCAATGCTTGAAATGAGGATCGTTGCAAATACGTCTGAATCAACAGTGGCCCGGAGTTCTCCTTTGGCAATGCCAGTATCAACAATATGGCGGAGCAGCTTCCGCAGGTTGGTCATTGCCTTTTGAGCACGCACTTTTAAGGCGGGATGGGTATCATCAGCCTCAATGGCCGTATTCATCAGTGGGCAACCGCCAGCAACGGGCAAGGTATTAAAGATAGCCATGATGCCCAAGAGGCGATCAACGGCGTGATGCTGACGTAAGACGGCTCGATGGTGTTGGGCTAGGGTTGCGATCGCATAGT
>JBAUJD010000183.1:0-5234 GCA_049683515.1 Thermosynechococcaceae cyanobacterium
CGTAAGGCGGTTGATCGCGGTGCCAGTGCTGAAGCGGAGTGGAATGAGACGCTAGCCACCTATCGCACCAAGTATCCAGCCGAGGCAGCACTCTTTGACCGGATGCAGAAGGGTGAACTGCCTGCGAATTGGGAGGCGGCGCTACCGATCTACACCAGTGCCGATAAAACCTTGGCAACCCGTAAGCATTCCGAGATTACCATCAATGCGTTAGCGGCTGTCATTCCTGAAATGCTGGGCGGGTCGGCAGATCTTACCCACTCTAACCTGACTGAAATTAAGGGTGAAGGGAATTTTCAGAAAGGTACCTACGGCAATCGTAACCTCCGATTTGGCGTACGTGAGCACGGGATGGGAGCTATCTGTAACGGGATTGTGCTCCATAATTCGGGTCTGATTCCTTACTGCGCGACCTTCCTCGTTTTTGCGGACTATATGCGAGCTGCGATTCGTCTCTCAGCACTCTCTGAGGCTGGCGTCATTTATGTGATGACTCATGACTCTATTGGTTTGGGTGAGGATGGTCCGACTCACCAGCCGGTGGAAACTATTGCCTCACTGCGAGTGATTCCAAATCTGATTGTGATGCGACCGGCTGAAGGGACTGAGACTTCGGGGGCTTATCAGGTTGCTATTGCAAACCGTAAGCGTCCCACACTCATCGCCCTCTCTCGTCAGGGACTGCCTGACTATGACAACTCTTCGATTGAAGGCGTCGCCAAGGGAGCCTATGTTCTCTCTGACAGCGACGGCACCCCAGACCTTATTTTGATTGGCACTGGTAGTGAAGTTCAGCTCTGCATGAAGGCGGCGGATCAGCTTCGGGGCGAAGGCAAGAAGGTTCGGGTTGTCTCGATGCCCTCTTGGGAACTCTATGATGAGCAGGATGACGCTTATAAAGAATCTGTATTGCCTAAAGCGGTCAAAAAGCGTCTGTCTGTAGAAGCCGGTTGTGACTTTGGCTGGTGTCGTTACGTGGGTGATGAAGGAGCTTCTATTGGCGTTGATGGCTTCGGTGCCTCAGCACCCGGCGGTCTTGTGATGGAGAAGTATGGCTTCACCGTAGAGAATGTAGTGGCTAAAGCGAAGGAAGTTCTGGGTTAAATTCTTCTAATCAAACTTGCAAAAGCCCTCCAGTTGGAGGGCTTCTTGTTGCTTATATGAAAATACTCCAGAGAGTCTTATTCGACAGTAGATGGTTCTGGGAATGCCTTAGGATTTTGTCGCAGCATCTTAGAGAGATCCTCATTTGCAACGAGTCGAAAAGGTGTGGATGGATTCAATACATGAGTTAGCTTGATCAAGTTGATCATTGCTCGAGGGCTTGCCTCAACCAATACAATAGGACTTGGCGATTGATTGACAACTGCTGCATACTCTTTGATTTGATAATCTTTGGGTTTACTCCACCAAGTTGGGGCTGTTAGATATCCCCAGTTAGAATAGGTCTGCAGTAAAAGCACTACTGTAATCAGACCAATAATGCCATTCCTAACTAGAGTCTTATTTTTGTTTTTTTTAAAGCAATCGACAAAGCAGTATGCAAGAGAGAAATAAATACAGCAAGTTGTTAAAAGCTGATATCGAATCACCATAGATAAGCTACCGCCTACAACCAAATCCTTAAACAGAAATAACAAGGATGGAGTAGCCAACAGAAATAGTAAGATCAAACGATTGAAGTAATTCTTTCGCAAGGTGTAGAGGAGACTAAACAGAATAACTACAACAGCAAAAACAACAACTATAATATTTTCCCACCCTAAGTTCAAGAGAGATGAATTGATAGGTGGCTTAGTAAAAATAGCAGTCTTCAGAGGGTTGTCAAAATCATATATTAAATTGCTAAAATTTAAGATAATGCGCTGCCATAAAGTATCTATTGAGAACTCTTTCCAAGACCCATCCGCTCCAACACGTACAGTAAATCCATTTTGATGTATGACCTTCACTAACCAAGGCAGAAATAGCACCCAACTGATTAATAGACTCATAAAAATCTGCTGATTTCTACGACAATGATATTTCATTCTCTTGAGCCACGAGTCAAAAAGAACTTCTTGCTGGTGGGGTGACGAGTAAAACAGACAGAATACCCCCTGCGCTATGATCACTAGATAATAAAGAGTATGGCAGTATAGGCCCGCAGCAGAAACCAATGTATAGCAACAGACGTCAAAGGTCTTCCTTTTGTTTTGAATACGAAATAGAATCAGACTAGAAAGTAGACTTAAAACAATTAATAATGAATAGGAACGGGCTTCCTGAGCATAAATCAATAAAACTGGCGAGTTCGCCATTAATGTTGTTGCTAATAGCGCGATGGCTGAAGAACTGAAAATTTCAAGGGCTAGTGCATAACTCAACGGTATTATTAGAAGACTAACGCCTGCAGAGAACAGTCGAATATTGGAAACACTACATCCAGTGAACTTAATCCAATAGTAGAGAAGTCCAAAATAAAGAGGTGGATGTGAGCTGTCAGTAATTAACGAATTGAAAGTATCTTCTAGATTGCGATCTTGATTGACGCATTGAAAAAATTTGATAGATCCAAAAGTCTTTTGACCTGACCGGCTAAATTCATAAACATCCGTTGTAGTGTATCCAGATATCCGTAGAGATGTAATGACCTCGTCATACCAATAGGGCTTTGTCCCTAAATTCACAAAACGCAGCAGCGCGACTAGAAGAATCAAGAGTAGGATAAGGCGCTGCAATAGTCGCCATTTAATGCCAGGGAGATTCATACTTCTATCACTATTTAATGATTACTCATATTCGGTAAAACAGTAGAATGACACGCATAAATACATTGACAAAGAAATATAAAAGATATTCTGAAGTTAAAGTTTGTGAACTAGTCCTCTATTCTCTGAAGTATTTTATGTCGCTACTTGAAGCTGATTTTTAGCCCTTGCGCCTTCATTTGCAGCAGCGCTTCCGCATTACCGCGAGCATCATCGACGGGATGATGAGTGTGTTTTGTTTGTCGCAGGTGCTTGAAACTCGTAAAAGTATCCTTCATAAGCCCTTTGTAGAGTGAGCCGAGATTAGAGGAGCTATGGCCGAAGGGATTGTCTCCTAAAAAATGATGGAAGTACCAGTTGATGAATTGCCAATCAAAACCATTGTTATCAGCGATAAAGAAGGGGCGTCCATTGCTATTTGAGGTAATCCACAATGCGAAGTTTTCCATGATGGTTTTTGGTTCATCAAACTGGAGCGTCTCTTCACGACTAAAACCACTCACGGCCAAAGCTTTAGGGATCCATTGTTCTGAGATAGGTTTTAGCTTTCCATAGAAGGTCTTTTGAAGTGATGGTTCTACAATGATCGCACCAAAGCAGATCATTGAGTAGTCGCCCGGTATGGGACCATCCGATTCAACATCGACCATGACATAACTCATAGATTCACTAATATGAATGCTTGTGAGCTAGATTGCTCACAAGGCCAAAACGACAGACTAACCACTGCTCATCAGCTTCTTCAATCCGATTCATAGATCTACGAATCGGACCATCTGCTCCTTATTTCATAGGGCTGATTGCCTATTTTAATAACATTGGAGGCAGGGGGAATTTCCTCAACAACATGAACAGCAGTCAGTATCTATTCTGGATAGCGACGATAAGTTCGTAAACGATAGTCAGCCAGCAGTCCAGAAAGCGAATGCAGCGACCCCAGCGATCAATGCAAAAATGGCCCAGGCTAGAGTGGCAGATTGTGACTCCACACTAGAAACAGGTGCAGTCGCCCCCTCTGGAAGACGTTTAGCCTCCAAGAGCCTAGAGAAATAAAAGCTGGTCTTTGTCATGCCTGTACGCTCCACCTGCCAGCCTGCAGCCTGCAGAGCCGCCACCACATCCTGCTCTCGATGCAGATAAGCCCGTGTCGCTTTACTCGGCCCAGGGAAAAAGTCCCCCACCTTTTTCAGCAGCGTATACGCCACGGTCTTGGGTGCAAAACTAAGGATTACCCGGTTGGTTGCCAACGAACTCAGATGCCCGATCATCTCCGCTGCTTTTTCTTGCGGGTAGTGAATCAAGACATCCAGACAAACTACGGTGTCATACTGCCCCGACAGCGCCTCTAAATCCTGAACCGAAAACTCAGGTAGATTGGCCTCTCCTAATGCTTGCTTTGCTCTCTCTTGGGCTTCGCCCACCATCTTGGTTGAAATATCGCTGCCGGATACCTTGGCTCCCATCTGAGCGAGGGGAATGCTGAGGCTACCGACACCACAGCCAGCATCGCAAATCGAGCGACCGTCTAAGTTATCGTCTGCTCTGAACCAGCTTAAAACGGTATCGACGGTTTGCTGGTGACCTTCACGGATATCGAGCTGAACTTTATTGACCTCTCCCCCGCCATAGATGCGTCGCCAGCGATCGAAGCCTTCTGTATTGAAGTAATTTTGAACAATGGTTTTGTCGTCGATAGTAGCCATAAATTTGTGATGACAGAGCAGAATGAGCTTTATAGATGAAGCAATGACAAGATTTATCTTAATACTTGCTGAGGGCCACAGAGAAGGCTCATTAGCGGAGATCCGTACTGTCTCTGTATAGACGCTCTACGGGAGCTTGGTAAAATAAACTTATTAAACTCCAGCTTGGCGATCGCCAGGAGGCTTTTGTGAACCAGCGCTATGTCTTTAATTTCCCGGCTTTGAGATCGTGGGTGTTTGCGATCGCATTCATCACCCTCCTCAGCGTTGTGGGCCTTGGCTGGCTAGTGAAGTCTTTCTTTGTAGTGCTAGTGCTGCTGTTCATCAGCCCTGTGATTGCCTTTTTCGGCCTGCGCTGGTGGCTCAACCGTAATTTAGTTCAAGAACCCTGCCCTTCTTGTGGGGCGGCGGCGGTGGGACTCAAGAATCGAATCACCCAATGCCCTCAATGCGGTGAGAGTCTTGAGATAGAAGGACAGCACTTCAAGCGGTCAACGCCTCCCGGAACTGTAGATGTCGAGGCGGTTGAGGTCACAGCTCAGGTTGTTGAAGATTAAGATGAAGGCTCACACATATGGATAGCCTCTGAGGTTAATCATTTTTACTTGCTGATTTTAGTTTTTTTATAATTTCATTTTCAGGCAATTCAATTTGTATAGCCATCTCAAGTGATTTCAGAGATAATAGAGGAGTATTCTCATCGACTGACTCAAATGACGATTGACGAGTTTATCGCCAGCAACCCAGACCCGCGAGAGCTAAAACGCGCCTTGGCAGTCCA
>JBAUJD010000184.1:0-2492 GCA_049683515.1 Thermosynechococcaceae cyanobacterium
CCGTGTTATAGAAAAGCTGATCCGGCAATGCAATAATCGCCTCTAATCCAGTCATTCTCAAAAATCCACTGGCGAATATTGCTTTCACCGCCCCCCGCTTGCCCCGTAAACAACGGCGACCCATTAAACACAATCCCAATCCGAGTGCTTCCGTCCGCCCGCGACTTCATCTTGCTGATCATATGCTGCAAAAACAGCAGCGACCCATCATTAATCCGAGGCAACCCCGCCCCAAACCGCCCTGCATAGCCCAGGTCTTCACTTTCTTTTTTGATCAACTTCTGGGCTTTTTTCCAGTCCACCCCAAACGGCGGATTCGAGAGCATATAGTCAAACCGCTCCTCCCGCAAACCATCCACCGTAAACGTATTGCCAAACTTGATATTGGTCGTGTTCTGCCCCTTAATCAGCATGTCCGATTTGCAAATCGCGTAGGATTCAGGATTAATCTCTTGCCCAAACACCTCCAGCTTTGCATCGGGATTAAAGTCCTTCAAATGATGTTCCGCCACCGATAGCATCCCCCCCGTGCCACAAGCAGGGTCATAGAGCGTTTTGATAATCCCCTTCTGGGTTAAAACGTTGCGATCGCTGATAAACAAAACGTTCACCATCAGCTTGATCACTTCCCTCGGCGTGAAATGCTCCCCCGCCGTTTCGTTTGATTGCTCAGCAAACTTGCGGATTAGGTACTCAAACACGTACCCCATATCCATTGGTTTCATCTCACTCAGGTCAATCGCAGCGAACTTCTTCACCACCTGAAACAGAATGTCTGACTGCGGGTCATCCATCCGGTCAATCTGAGTATCAAAATTGAAATACTCAATGATTTCCCGAGCCGAGGCCGAATAGCCGTTGATGTAATTCCGTAGGTTTGCCGCAATATTGTCAGGATCGGCCACCAGCTTGGCAAAATCAAACTGACTTCGATTATGAAAGTTGTGACCCGCAATTTTGTTTAAGGTGACATCCTTCACGTTGTCTGC
This sequence comes from Thermosynechococcaceae cyanobacterium, assembly GCA_049683515.1. Taxonomy (GTDB): domain Bacteria; phylum Cyanobacteriota; class Cyanobacteriia; order Thermosynechococcales; family Thermosynechococcaceae; genus RCC1774. The sequence goes on from JBAUJD010000184.1 coordinate 990, forward strand.
GAACTTTTCCACCTTCGGCAGACGATCCAACACCTTTTCCTTTGTTGGCTGCAATACACAATCCAACCGCCGCAAAACCGTCATCGGGAGAATGACTTTACCGTAATCCGACTGCTTGTAATCCCCCCGCAGCAGATCTGCCACTGCCCAGATTAGATCGCCCTTGTCACTTGGTTGGAATTGAGACATAGATTACCCACAAAATTAGAGCCTTACGACCACCCCAAAGTGTAGTTGAATCCCTGAAGCATTCCAATGACCCAACCGTAGAATTTCAATCACAAGGAATAGTCGCTAAATGCAGGAAATGATGGCGGTGATGAAGTAGCAGAATATTCAGTTCACGACGGAGCATACACTGCTGGTGAATACGGCTCACCCTTTGATACTGAAGGAACCCATGCGTTTTCATTGTCAGGCGAGGACTTGGCGTTGCAGCCTACTGCTGATACGGATAGCAGCAAGGGTCTGTTAAAAATTACAATTTCAGAACAGGTTACGGCTGGATGTCATTACAAATTCCAGGTACCAGATTCTGATGAGCTGGTAGAAGTGGCTGTTACAGTAGCGAAATAGACAGGACTATGGTGGGGGTTCGTCCTGATTGTGATAAAAAGGTTATGATTTGCCACCAAGATTATGGCAGATAAGGACTCATTCAGAAGGCTGTGTAGGCCGTATAGACGAATGCATTACGGTTCCAGAGCTGGCTTGAAATCAATCGAAAGTCCAACGGCTTTCAGCACAGCGGCCATTGTCTCTAGCGTTGGGTTCCCATTGCCTGACAGCAATCGGTACAGGTGTTGCCGAGTAATATCAGCCTCATTTGCGACATCCTTCACTTTGCCCCTGGCATCCACGACATTCTTAAGAGCCAGTAGAAACGCTTCAGTATCTCCATCTACCAGTGTTTCGTCCAGAGCCACCTTCAGGTAGGTTGCGGCATAGTCTAAGTCCTTTAAGCGGATCAGTAAATCATCCTGGTAACTTTTCACTGGCACTATTAGGTTCCTCCCGATTCATCTTGATATGCAGCCCACAGCATTAATGCCGTTTTGATATCCTGGCTCTGTTTCTTTTTGTAGCCACCGACCAGCAGTAATACCACCTGTCCTGCCAGCCGTCCGAAGTAGATTCGGTACCCAGGACCGAAAAAGAGACGCAACTCATAGACACCTTTGCCAACGCTTTTGTAATCACCAAAATTCCCAAGCTGAACTCGGTTCAAACGTACATCAATTCTGGTTTGGGTCTGAAGATCAAGAGCATTAAACCATTCGTCAAAACAACATCGGCCATCCTCATCGATATACTTCTGAAGGCTCCACTGCTGTGGATTCATCGAACATCTCTATTATGTCGCATATATATTACAAGGATGCTATTGAAGGGTGGCTTGAAGTTGCCAACAGTCGTCAGACGGCTCAATCTGCCGATCAAATTATTGAAATTGCTGTTAGGATACCGGAGCCGTTGCCAATCCTTTCAAGGACAGCCTAAATG
>JBAUJD010000185.1:0-2908 GCA_049683515.1 Thermosynechococcaceae cyanobacterium
ACCTGGTATAGCGTCGTCAAGCTGGCCCAGTCCCTGTACCGCGAAGCACCGGGAATGGATCTCTATCGCCCCGATCAGAAAACGCCGATTCCTAATTTCTTTTTGGCCGGTAGCTATACGAAGCAGGACTATATTGACAGCATGGAGGGGGCCACCCTCTCAGGGCATCAGGCGGCTCAGGCCATTTTGGAAAACATAGCCCAGATTGAGACCAGTGAGGCGGCTCCATGTCCGATTGGCTAGAGCATAGTGAGCAGGTTGAAGTGTCGATCTCGGCTGAGACGGCCTATGAACTTTGGGCTGATATTCAACAAATGCCCCAGTGGATGAACTGGATTGAATCGGTGACGATTTCAGATGAAGATCCTGAAATTTCTCGCTGGAAGCTTGCTAGCGGCAGTTTTGAATTTGCTTGGCAGGCCCGCACGTTCAAGAAAATTCCAGGGCAAATCATTCAGTGGGAGTCTGTGGATGGGTTGCCCAATCGGGGAGCGATTCGATTCTATGACCGTAAAGACCAAGGCTGCATTGTGAGAATGTCGATTGCCTATAAAGTGCCGGGGTTACTGGCGCTGATGGATAATTTATTTCTGGGGCGGCTGGTTGAGGCTAATATTCGGGGCGATCTGAACCGATTTCGTGAACTGACCCAACCTACCTAAATCATGATCTAGACTTCAAGCTATCCTAACGACAGCTATGGTTCATGAAATAATGCTGGAGGGAGCATGACATGCAAAGTCAGAATATCGGTTCAATCCAAGCGCTCTTCCAAAGCCGCTTAACGACTCTTGAGCGCCTCTTGACGTTAGCTCAGACTCATTTCTGTGATAGTAGCGAGTCATTCCTTCAGACGCGACTTGTCGCTGATATGCTTCCCTTCGGTACACAGATTGCGTTTACCTGCAATCAACCCCGCAACTTTGCGCTGTGGTGTAATGACAAACCTGCAAACAATCTAGATTCAGAGGTCACATCACTCGCGCAGGCACACGAGCATATCGCGAACACCCAAGACCTACTTTTAGACCTTAACGTTGAAGACGCAAAATTAGATGAGATGACGCGCATTGACTTGGGTCAGAGTCTCTACGCTGAGCTGACTGGGAGCGCCTATGTGAATGACTTTCTGATTCCAAATTTTTACTTTCATCTGGTGACGGCTTACGACATTCTTCGGATGGCGGGTGTACCCATTGGAAAACAGGATTATATGATGCACCTGATGCCATTTGTCAAAAAGGAATGAAGCCGAAGTGAGCCGTTTTCGGTGCTGAGATTAAAAAAGGGGGCGATCGCCCCCTAAATGCCTAACCCTAAAATCGCAGGTGAGTCTTAGGCATCATCTAAGGCCGCAATGCCTGGTAGCGTTTTGCCTTCGAGTAGCTCCAGGCTAGCCCCACCACCAGTAGAAATGTGGCTCATCTTGTCAGCTACGCCCACTTTCTCAACCGCAGCCACCGAGTCGCCGCCGCCAATGATGGTGGAGGTGCCGGTGCCGGTGAGACCCGCTAGGGTATGTGCGATCGCATCTGTCCCAGCGGCAAACTTATCGAACTCGAATACACCCATAGGGCCGTTCCAGATCACACTCTTGCAATCAGAGAGCGCCTCTTGGAACACCTTGATTGAATCAGGACCAATATCAAGCCCCATCCAACCATCGGGAATATTTTCAATACTGACAGTCTGAGCATTCGCGTCAGGGGCAAAGTTATCGGCGACGACGACATCCGTGGGCAGCAGAAAAGCAACGCCTTTCTCCTTGGCTTTCTTTTCTAGCGCACGGGCGAGATCGAGTTTATCTTCTTCGACGAGAGATTTGCCCACGCTGAGGCCACGAGCCTTGTAGAACGTAAAGATCATGCCGCCGCCAATCAGGATTTTATCCACCTTATCGAGCAGAGTCTCAATGACGCCAATCTTACTGGAAACCTTAGAGCCACCGACAATTGCAGCCAGAGGGCGCTGGGGATTCTCAATCGCAGCCTGTAAATACTGCAGCTCTTTGCCGATTAAGTACCCAGCCACAGAAGGACTCAAATATTTTGTAACGCCTTCGGTGGAAGCATGGGCACGGTGAGCCGTTCCGAAGGCATCATTGACGTACAGATCGGCATTGGCAGCCAGCTTTTCAGCAAAGGCCGGGTCATTGCTTTCTTCACCGGCATAGAAGCGGACATTCTCAAGCAGGGCAACCTGACCATTTTGCATGGCGTTCACCTTCGAGGCGACTTCATCGCCAATGCAGTCATCGCACTTAATCACGGTCTGGCCCAGTAGCTCAGATAAGCGAGCTGCCACCGGCGTGAGGCGCATGTCTTCGTTCACTTCACCTTTAGGGCGTCCGAAGTGGCTAGAGAGAATGACCTTTGCCCCCTTAGAGATCAGGTCTTGAATGGTGGGGAGCGCCGCTCGAATACGGGTATCATCCGATATCTTGCCGGATTCAATCGGAACGTTAAAGTCAGCCCGAACCAGAACTCGTTTACCCGATACATCGGCAGAAGAAAGGCTTTCTAATGTTTTTTTTGCCACAGTGATAAAGATCTCCTAAAAGCGTCTATTGAAATTTATTACTCACGAATTGAGTTGGGGGACCGGGTGCTGTAATGATCAGAGTTGGGATTGACCGCAGCCGAGCCGGTCAGCTAAATGCATAAACTGATTCCGTGCCGTCCCCAATTTTACCGGACGTCCGTACCCTGGAGTAGAGCAACATGTTTAAGACCGTTTTGTTTCCTGTCGATCAAAGCCGTGAATCTCAAGATGCCGCCGAGACCGTCGCCCAACTCGTCAAGTTTTGCAATAGCCGCCTGATCATTCTTTCAGTACAGGTGGAAGCGACAGCAGAAACAGCAGAGCCGGTCCCCAACGTCATTGATCAATTGCTCTCCACTGCAAAAAC
>JBAUJD010000186.1:0-1544 GCA_049683515.1 Thermosynechococcaceae cyanobacterium
AAACAGTGTTGAAAATTCCTCATGATTTGGCGAAGGTATTGATCTCTAAAACTCATTTAATAATTCTGCTTGAAGTGCCTCTAGGTTTATCGGTGACAAATCCGAAAGTGGATAGATCTTTGTCACCCGTGGATATTGGCGCTGAAAGGAGCGGCGATAGGCCGGATCATAATGTTCTTCTAGCATCGACTGGACAAACGCTGACCACTGTTGAGCATCAATGAGGTCTGACCAATGCTGAATTTGGGCCTTACCGTAGCGAGAGGTTAACCGCTCTAGCTTTTGTTTGAGCTGTTGGGGGTTCTCAATCCATTGGGGATACTCAGCTAAGAGATAATTAACGCGATCGCATATCTCTACCTGTAACTCCACCCCTGTCGAAGCCTGCATCTTCTTCCATAGCACTTGGGGCAAATAGACCTGACCGATTTTGTTGCTTTCAGCCTCTAGCCACACGGGCTGACTCGGATCTAGCCTCTGGAAAGCAGACAATAACCGAGATTCAAACCCTTTCTGGGTCGGCTGAGGTAAATCAAATAAGATGCCCAGCAGAGAGCCACGATGGTTAGCAAGTCCTTCAAGGTCAAGAGCTTGGGCAGGTAGCGTTTGCAGAATCTGAGTCTTAGCCGATCCCGTTAGTCCGGCCAAGATGCGGTATTCAAACTGGTTGGGAAGGGTTTCAAGTTGCGATCTCACCCAGGCCCGATAGGTCTTATATCCACCCTTAAGCAAGGTCACTCGCCAGCCAATCTGAGTGAGTACCAACGCCATGCTGCCCGATCGCTGCCCACCGCGCCAGCAATACACTAGGGGGTGATAATTCTTAGGTTTATCGGCAAAGTGGTGCTGTAGATGAAACGCTAGATTTTCAGAGACTAACGCAGCCCCTAGTTTCCGCGCCTTGAACGGAGATTCTTGCTTATAGATGGTGCCCACCTGCGCCCGTTGTTCATTATTGAGCACCGGCAGGTTGATGGCACCAGGGATATGATCTTGGGCGAATTCGGTTTGCGATCGCACATCGATAATATCGCTATAGGTTTCATCCCAGGGCTGCTCTGTCAGTTGAGGCGTTGGCGTCATTCTATTGATCTCGATAGCTGCGCCGGAGTTGCCGGAGTACGACGTGCCCAGACAATCCCCAGCAATACAATCATGCCACCAACGCCCTGCTATAGTCCCAAGGCTTCGTTGAATCCTAGACAGACTATAGTAAAGACAGAGATGCTGAGTGCAATCAAGACCCTGGAATTCTAATTTGAGTACCCCGAATCTTATCCGCCACCGTGATCTGCTCAATCTCTTAGTTATTGATCGCGCCACCACCGACGAACTGGGCCGAGTCGAAGTGGTGTGGATGCACCCACCCGCCCATCGAGTCTTGGGATTTATCTGCAAAACCGGACCCTTGGGGGGGCCAAAACTTGCGTTTAACCTCAACCAAATTGATCAGCTTGGCTCTGAAAGCGTTGTGGTCAAGGGTGAAAGTGTGGTTACCAATACCAGCGAAGTGAAGCTTTTAGAGTCGCTCATTGGCCTAGAGG
>JBAUJD010000187.1:0-3176 GCA_049683515.1 Thermosynechococcaceae cyanobacterium
GGTGTAGACGGCATGATGGTTTCACCGGGCTATAGCTATGAATGGGCACCGGATCAAGATCACTTCCTCAAGCGTGAGCAGACCCGCGCCCTCTTCCGGCAGATCTTTGCCCCGTTCAAAGCAGGCAAAAAGAACTGGAACTTCAATCACAATCCGCTATTCCTCGATTTCTTGGTGGGTGAGAAAGACTACGAATGCACCCCTTGGGGTAGCCCCAGCTACAGCGTTTTAGGCTGGCAGAAGCCATGCTACCTACTAAGCGAGGGTCATTACGAAACCTTTGCTGAGCTGATGGACAACACTGAATGGGAAAAATACGGTCGCGCCAGCGGTAAGCCCCAGTGTCAAGACTGTATGGTCCATTGTGGCTATGAGCCAACAGCAGCTATTGATGCGCTGCAGCCCAGTAATATGGGACGGGCAATGGCCGGTCTATTCGGATAGGGAGAACAATGGCAAAGGTAGAAATTTACACTTGGATGATGTGCCCGTTCTGCATTCGTGCTAAGCATTTGCTGAAAAGCAAGGGTGTCGAATTTACGGAATACAAAATCGATGGCGATAATGCCGCCCGCTCCGCGATGGCCGAGCGGGCCAATGGAGGGCGCTCTGTCCCTCAGATCTTCATTGATGATCAGCATGTGGGGGGATGTGATGATATCCATGCCCTAGATGCTCAGGGTAAACTGGACCCACTTCTGACGGCATAGCCTGTGAAACTGGCCTTTATTATCGACCCTATCCATAAGCTTGATCCGGGCCACGACACCAGCGTGGCCTTGATGGAAGCTGCCCAAATCCAAGGCCATCAGGTCTGGATCACCGAAATGCAGCAGCTTTATCTAGCTGAGGGTAAAACTTGTGCTTTCTTGCAGCCGGTGATGCTAAAGCCAGTGGAGCTGCTTGATGGAAAGTGGATCGCGGCTGAGACTTGGTATGAGCTAGGGAAAGTGGAGGCTCTACCCCTTGAAGTAATGGACGGGGTTTTTATGCGACAGGATCCCCCTGTCACGATTCCCTATCTATACGCCACCTATCTGCTGGACTATATTGACCCTAAAAAGACGCGGGTGGTGAACAGTCCCTACGGACTGCGAGCTGCGAATGAAAAAATGTACGCGCTCCAGTTTCAGGAAGCGATGCCGGATACCATTGTCAGTCAAGATAAACAGGTGATTCGCTCCTTTGTAGAGAAGCACGGTACTGGGGTTCTCAAGCCTCTGGGTGGTAAAGCCGGTGAAGGAATTTTGCTGCTGGAGGGGGGCGATCGCAACTTCAACTCACTCATTGAAATCAGCACCCAGCGGGGCCAAGTGCCGGTGATGGTGCAGGAATATTTACCTGCCGCCAAAGATGGCGACAAGCGCATTATTTTGCTCAACGGCGACCCCATCGGCGCAGTGAATCGAGTTCCTACCGGGGCAGAGTTTCGCGGCAATATGGCAACGGGGGGGCGCTCGGATCAAACGCAGCTCACAGACCGAGAGCATTTAATTTGTCAGCAACTAGCCCCAGTTCTTCGACGTGATGGCTTAATCTTTGTGGGCATTGATGTGATTGGCGGCTACTTGACTGAAATTAACGTGACCAGTCCCACGGGTATTCGTGAAATTGATCGGCTCGATGGCGCACAATTAGGGTTACAAACCATTGAATGGCTAGAACAAGCCGGAGGACTTCATTAATGTCGCCTGAAGCATCAGACCTGTTGCCTGAAACGGACGATCCACCGTCATCGAACTTACCCACCGTCCTCGTGACTGGAGGGGCCGGATACATTGGCTCCCATGTGGTCCTAGCCCTTAAAGATGCGGGCTATCCAGTGGTGGTACTGGACAACTTGGTCTACGGTCACCGCGATTTAGTGGAGTCGGTGCTGCAGGTGAAGCTGGTGTGTGGAGATGTGTGCGATCGCACCTTCCTTGATCAGGTCTTCAGCGAACACCAGATTGGCGCAGTGCTCCACTTTGCCGCCTACACCTATGTCGGCGAATCGGTTGAGAAACCCGCAAAATACTACCGCAACAACGTCATGGGTTCTTTAACGCTGCTGGAAGCGATGGTCGCAGCAAAAATTCCAGCTTTTGTGTTCTCCTCCACCTGTGCTACCTATGGCCCTCCTCACCAGATTCCGATTACAGAAGATCATCCCCAAGATCCGATCAGCCCCTACGGCATGACCAAGTTGATGGTGGAGAATATTCTCTCTGACTTCGATCACGCTTATAACCTGCGGTCCGTTCGGTTTCGATACTTCAATGCTGCCGGTGCAGACCCCCAAGGTCGCCTCGGCGAAGATCACGATCCAGAAACTCACCTGATTCCGCTGGTTTTGATGACGGCGCTGGGCAAACGAGACAGCATCTCTATTTTTGGCACGGACTATAAAACCCCTGATGGCACCTGTATCCGTGACTATATTCATGTTACGGACTTAGCCGATGCCCACGTTCGGGGCTTGAGCTATCTGCTTAAAGGCGGCGAAACATCGGTCTTTAATCTCGGTAATGGTGACGGCTTCTCCGTCCGAGAAGTTATCAACCAAGCCAAAGAAGTCACTGGGGAATCTATCCCTGTTGTGGAGAGCTATCGAAGAGCTGGAGATCCTGCCATTCTAATTGGAAGTGCGGCTAAAGCTGAAAAAATATTAGGCTGGCAACCGAAGTACTCAGACTTAGCGGTGATTTTAGAACATGCCTGGCAGTGGCATCTCAATCGGCATGGTTGAAATCCTCTTTGCAACTGTTGTGAGGTTAGTGCATGAGCGAAACTATCATTGAGCGTTTATTTCAAAGCGTTGCGAATGGCAATATCGACAGCGCAGTTGCAATGACCACACCTGACGTAATTTTCGAAGCTCAAGGCCCATCTGAAATTCCGATTTACAATATTTTCAAAGGACATGAAGGTGTCCGCTTGTTTTTCTCTACGCTTGGAGATCTTTTTGATACCGAAGCTTTTGAAGTTCGGTCGAGTATTTCAGATAGCTCCTCTGCTTTTGCCTATGGTTATATGCAGCATCGCGTCAAACGATCTGGCCTAGTATTTCGTTCTGATTGGGCACTCTATTGTGTGCTTCCTTTAGGGATGACAACGAACCTATAATGCCTGTTGAATAAGGGTCAATGCTCTCATGCCTCGTTGAAAATTGAGTCGTTTATGAGGCTTCAATCTCA
>JBAUJD010000188.1:0-5011 GCA_049683515.1 Thermosynechococcaceae cyanobacterium
CCTTAAACCCAACCCCCAGCGCTTCCTCCAACGCCTCTCGAATCTGGGCTAAATTGGGCAAATCTGTTTTCTCCACCCGCGCCCGCGCATCCTTCGCATAAGATGCCAAAAACCAAGCTAAATCCTGCGGCGAAGCAATCACCGCCTGCTGCAGCATTACCCGCTTCAAGTATTCTGAAAACTGCTCCTCATGCTCCGCCGCAAACTCACTCGGGTTCTGGACCTTCTGCCAAAACTCCTTTTCGCTACTGGCAAGCCGATAGGTTTCCAGCTTGTCCGGTTGTCCATCAACATTCTGCCCAATCAGCACAAAATCCCGATAGTTCGTCACCAACACCTGACGATATTTATTCCAATACTTCGAGACCTGCTTCGTATTCGCCGTCACCCAGGCATCATCCCCCGTCCCCTTCACCTCAACCACACCTCGTTCAGGATTCTGCGGATCGGCTGGCTGATCACCCGTTTTTCGCTGAAATTGACGAGCCGTAAATAACCCCCCATCCGGTAGTCCTGCCCCTTGGTTGCTAAGCTGCATCACACAGCGAACCTTCGGCTTTAACGTTTTGCCTAGTTCATTAAGCAACGTTTCCAACGCCCCATAATAAGACGTTTCCTTCACCGCCGCCCCAGTTGCATGAATATCGCGCAGACTTTGACAGTAGGTTTCAAATGGACTCATTTTTATCTCGCTAGAGCATTACTGGAGAGGTTTTCAAGCCATAAAATAGAAATGGATGACGTGAGAGCAGCGCTGCTGTATGCCTCTCACAGGCTGAATCATCCCGTACTGGTGGCATGACAATGATTTGGATTGATGCTCAACTGCCACCTTCCATTTCAACCTGGATTACTGACACAATAGGAATCACTGCAGTCGCATTGCGCGATTTAGGCTTGAGAGATGCTGAAGAACTCGAAATTTTTGCTGCTGCTAAAGCCTAATGCGCTGTAATTATGACCCAGGATTACAGGAATTCTACTTTCCCTGAGATTTCTTCTGCTTCAAGCACCTCCCAAATCAGAATTAAACCTCGCAAGATTTCGCCAATCGAGCGACTACCCTTTACACAGTAAACAATTCCGCAATGGGCTGCGCCGGAGCGATGTAATTTCAAAAAGTCGCTGTCTTGAGTAAACATGACCCGCCCTTCCCTGCAGGCGAAGCGAAGCTGCTCTTCATCAGTTGTAGCAATCAATCCTGATTCGGGAGTTGTCGTGACATCAATTTTTCGCCGTCTTAAGCCTTGCGAGATTGCACCGTTGACATTTTCATCAAGATGAAACTGAATGGTGTGTGGCATCTTGCTGCATCAGCTTCTGTTCAACTAAAGAGGGTGTTTGTGCTTGCATCTGACGGGCAAATTCCTCATCTTCGTGCATCTGTTGCCTGATCTCTTTCAGATGATCGTGATAATAGGCTAGGGCAGCATAGACATTCGCAAGGGTAATGCTCGGATATTGTGAAACAATTTCGTCTGGCGACCATCCTAGCTTTTCATGCCAGATGACAATATCCTCAACTTTGATGCGATGCCCTGCAATTCGAGGCTTGCCACCACAGACACCTGGTGTCGATTCAATGTGTTGAGTGATGATGCTAACCACCAGATTGCTCCTTTGTTGTGAACTGGCTTCATAATTCTAGCCAATATCGAATGAGGACACGACCTCAATATCCTTAGAACAGCCTGTTTGGCAGCAAAATCATTGGACTTAGAGGTTCACGAAGCAAAAGCCCTATCAAAATGACAGAGCTTTCAGAGCATCAAGACGGACGGTTTCGCTGAACGAGATTGCTCCAAAAATACCACATTACCAAATAGAGCCAAGATTTAGCCTAAAACCTGGAAGCACGGGTTCACCGGAGATTGACTGAGGCGCATCTAACACTTCAACCGTATGCCCTAGTCGATAAATCTCTACCTGCTGATCTCTGCGGTTGATTAACCAACCCAGTTGAGCGCCATTATCGATGTATTCTTGCATCTTGGTCTGGGTGATTTGTAGGCGATCGCTAGGTGATAGAATTTCAACCACAAAATTAGGGCACAGCGGTGCAAATCTCTGTCGTTGCTCAGGTGTCAGCGCCTGCCAGCGCTCCAGCTTTAACCAAGCTGCATCTGGAGATCGATCTGCGCCATTCGGGAGCTTGAAGCCAGTTGAAGAGCTAAAGGCTATACCAGTACCGTCGATATCTGCCCAGTTGTACAGTTGCTGCCCCAGGCGTCCCTCACGATTGCCCGTTTCTGCACCAGTCGGAGGCATAATAATCAATTCTCCAAGGGCGCTACGCTCAAACGTCAAATCACGGTTATTCTGACAAAGCTGAAAAAATTGCTCGTCGGTGAGGTCAACGACAGAATCGAGGTTTAAGGTGTAGGTTGACATAGATTCAATCCTTAGCCAGTCTACTCTTATTCTAAAAGCAACACCCCACTAACTGGTGGGGTGTTGCTCAAAACTCAATCAAAATGGGACTTACTCGACGCCTTCAATCTTATCTTCAACTTCCTGATACAGCTCCCGCAGTCGGTCTAGGTTCTCTTCACTGGTCTCCCAGTAGCCGCGACCATTGACCTCTAGCAAAGTGCTAACCACCTTACGGAAGGAGTGAGGATTGAGGTTCATCAACCGCTGACGCATTTCTGCATCATCGATGAAGGTAGTATTCACATCCTCGTAAACCCAGTTGTCTACCGCACCTGCGGTCGCAGACCAGCCCATTGTATTCACCAGTCGCTTGGATAGCTCCCGCACACCCTCATAACCGTGACTGAGCATTCCCTCATACCACTTGGGATTCAGGAGCTTGGTACGGGCATCAAGACGGACGGTTTCGCTGAGAGATCGCACCTGTGCATTCGCCGTCGTCGTATCTGCAATATACGCATTGGGCTTCTTCTTATCATCCCGGAGGCTAGAGACTACCTTGGTCGCATCCGAGTCAAAATAGTGACTCACATCCGTGAGGCTAATCTCAGAAGAATCAAGGTTTTGGAAGGTCGCATCTACTGTTTTGAGTGACGCTTCTAAAATGGCCCGTGACTGGTCCATATCCCCAGGGCTATCAGAAGAGAACGCAAAGGACTTGCGCTGCAGATACATTTCCTGCAGTTCAGCCTCTTCATCCCAACTGCTGTTTTCTACCGCGAGGTTGACGTTGGCAGCATAGGAACCAGAAGCATTGGAGAAGATTCGAGTCGCGGCCTGCCGGAGGCTAACGCCTAAATCATCGGCCTGCTTGAGGGCATGCTTGCGAACAAAGTTCATCTCTAGGGGTTCATCGGCTTCCGCCGCCATTTTGACGGCTTTGTCTAACAGCGCCATTTGGTTGATAAACAAATCTCGGAAGACACCGGAACAGTTCACCACCACGTCAATACGAGGACGACCCAATTCCTCAAGGGAAAGCAGCTCAATCTTGTTGACGCGACCGAGGGCATCGGGCATGGGCTTGGCCCCTACCATCCACATGACTTGGGCGAGAGATTCACCGTAGGTTTTGATATTGTCGGTGCCCCATAGAACCAACGCAATAGACTCGGGCCACTCACCGTTGTTCTCAAGTTTCTGGCGCTCCAAAAGCCGATCAACGACCACCTTGGCAGATTGAACCGCAGCAGCCGTAGGAATCGCCTGCGGATCAAGGGCGTGAATATTCTTACCCGTGGGTAATACATCTGGATTTCTGATTGGGTCACCACCCGGGCCAGGAAGGACATACTCGCCTTCGAGGGCTTGAACAAGAGCGCCGACTTCGTTATCGGCCACCACCTGCTTGAGGCAGAACTCTAGGTATTCCACCAGCGGCTTCAGGGTTTCTTCATCGACGTTGGGATAGCCTGCTTCAGCGAGGGCTTTGACCCAAGGCTCTTGCTTCTTGCCAAAGTTGAATAACTTCAGCGGTGACAGCTTAGACACCCGGCCCTCTTCGTCAATTTGGGTTTGGACAAGAGCGGAGACGGCAGCGCGGGTGGCTTCAGTAATAGAGTTGAGTAGCTCCACATCTTTGAGAACACCGCGATCGCTATTGTGAAAAATCTCTTCTCGGTCCCGATTGACGCTGCGGGCAATCAGGCTAGGAAGACTGACACTGCCTTCTTCTTCGCGATCGAGGCTGGCGATGTTGACTAGGGTTGCGATCGCTTCTTCTGCCGTCGGCGGCTTACCCACGACATGTAGACCACAGGGCAGCAACCGTGCCTCAATCTCCATCAGCTTGATATAGATCTTGCCGACAATCGTGTCACGCTCTTCGGCGGACATGCCCTCAGCGTCAGCATCGGTTAGCTTCACATCCTGATCGAGATTACAGAGGCGAGCCTTATCCATAATCGTGTTAACGATCTGCACACCCCGACCACTATCTTTAAGCGTTTGGTAGGAGCCAATCAGCTCATTGAGTTCCTTCAACCCCTTATATAAACCCGCATTCTCTGCTGGTGGGGTCAGGTAGCTGATTGTGCTGGCATAGCTGCGGCGCTTGGCGATGGTGGCCTCAGACGGGTTGTTGGCTGCGTAGTAATAAAGGTTCGGAATATTACCGATCAGCGTATCGGGATAGCAGTCATTGGACATCCCAATCTGCTTTCCGGGCATAAACTCTAAAGAACCATGAGTTCCGAAGTGGAGCACCGCGTCCGCCTGCCACACTTTTTCTAGATAGGTATAGTAGGCTGCGAATCCGTGGTGAGGACTTGCAGAGCGGGAGAACAGCAACCGCATCGGATCGCCTTCGTAACCAAAGGTAGGCTGTACGCCGATGAAGATATTGCCGTAGTGTTTCCCGAAAATCAACAGGTTCTGTCCGTCGCTATTGAGGTTTCCGGGCGGCTTGCCCCAAGATTCTTCTAAACGCTGAGAGTAGGGCGTCAGAGATTCATACTCACTCACCGACATCCGATGGGCAATATTCAGCTCCGGGCTGTTGTACTGCGCCTGGGCGTCATGGAGAATCTCTAACATCAGTTCTTCTGATGTCTCTGGCATCCCTTCCACGGAGTAGCCC
>JBAUJD010000189.1:0-2614 GCA_049683515.1 Thermosynechococcaceae cyanobacterium
GAACAGTGTCTCGGAATCTTTGACCGGTGGTTGAGATCGCATCCCCATCTTCTAATCCCACTTCCTCAAACGCCGCAAAGGCATCGGCGCTCAGCACCTCTGCCCACTTATAGCTGTAGTAGCCCGCTGCGTAGCCCCCTGCAAAAATATGACCAAAGGAGCACAAAAAGGCATCTTCAAGTAGCGGAGGCAGCACCGTTGTATTTTCAGCAATTCGGTTGCGGACCTCATCGACGCTGGATCCGCTCCCTTGCTGATAGCGATGGTGGAGTTCTAGATCGACTAGGCTAAAATGCACCTGTCGCAGCGTCATCGATCCGCTCTGGTAAGTTCGCGCCGCCACTAACCGCTGGAAATATTCCTCTGGGAGCAACTCGCCGGTCTGGTAATGACGGGCCATCCCCATCAGCGTGCTGCGATCATAGCACCAGTTCTCCATGAACTGACTAGGCAGCTCCACCGCATCCCATTCCACATTATTGATGCCTGCGGCACCGGCATAGTCCACCTGGGTGAGCATGTGCTGCAGACCATGACCAAACTCATGGAACAGGGTTTCCACTTCTCTGAAGGTCATCAGGCTGGGGCTACCGTCTACTGGTGGCGTCTGGTTACAGGTCAAATAGGCCACCGGGAGCTGGGTTTTGCCCCTCCGCTTCACCCGACCTAAGCAATCATCCATCCAAGCACCGCCTCTTTTTTCAGCAGGGCGACTGTAGGGGTCTAGATAGAAATGTGCAATAGCAGCTCCGTCTTTCGCCACCTGGAAATACCGCACGTCAGGATGCCAAACAGGGGCTTCACCATCGGCTGCGGACACTGTGACTCCAAACAGACGATTCACTAGACCAAATAGCCCTTCTAGCACTTGAGGCAGCGGGAAATAGGGTCGTAACTGCTCATCGGTTAATTCAAACTTCGCCTCTCGCTGGCGCTCAGCCCAAAAGCCCATATCCCAGTGCTTCAGCTCCGGTACATCCGGATCCTGCTGCTTGGCAAAGGCTTGCAGGGTCTTGAGTTCATCAATGGCGGCATCATAGCTCGACTGACGCAACTGCTCTAACAGCACCTCAACCTCAGCGACCGAAGGAGCCATTTTGCTGGCAAGACTCACCTCGGCATAGGTTTCAAACCCTAGGAGCTTAGATTCCTCTTGGCGGAGTGCCAAAATACGCTCAATAATATCTCGATTATTGAGATCGCCACTGGAGGCTCGTGAAATATAGGCGCGGTAGACCTGTTCCCGCAGATCACGGCGGAGGCTGTGCTGTAAAAAGGGACCAAAGCTAGGACCATCTAGGGTAATCTGCCAGGGGCCAGATTCGGGTGTCGCCTCCTCTTTACCTGCGGCACGGGCACTTTGAGCCGCTAAGCTCAGTAAGCTGTTGGGCAGTCCATCCACCTCGGCTGGTTCCGTCAGCATCAGACTAAAGGCTTTGGTGGCATCTAACACATGATTCGAAAACTGAGTCGATAGCTCCGCTAGCTCAAGCTGAATGGTGTTGAAGCGCTCTTTTTTCTCTCCGGTGAGGCCCACCCCCGACAATTCTGCCGATTGAATGGCTCGCTCCACGACGCGCTGCTGCGCGCCTTCTAAGGTTGCCCAATCAGCAGAGGCTCGAATGGCTTTATAGCCCTTGTATAAAGGCTGACTCTGGCTGAGGCGATTGATAAAGGTAACCAACTGGGGCTGCACTGCTTCGTAAGCTTCCCGCAATTCAGGACTGTTTTTGACGCCCATCAAATGCCCGACGATTCCCCAGCTCCAGCTCAATCGCTCTTCGATCTTCTCTAGCGGTTCCACTAGACCCGCCCAAGTGGGTTTCACTTTAGCTTCTAGTATTGAAAGTTCTTGCTCTAACTCCTGTAAAAGCTGGGTCATCGCCGGAACAGCATGCTGGGGTTCGATGATGTCGAAGGGGGGTAATCCCTGACCAATCAAGAGAGGATTTTGAGTAAAAGAAAGAGCGATCGTCATAAAGGCTTTACCGTTTGATTCAACTGGGATTCAAGAGAGCAGAATTGGCTCGTGGGCGACCAGGTTAACTAGTCGATAGTTGTTGATTGCCCATCCTGCCTACCGCCCATTATAGAAAGCTTGAGCTCAGGAGATCATTAATTCATCAGTGAAGGTTCAGTCTCAACTGCAAATTGGCGTTATGAACGTCGAGACTGAGAACCTCAAGCGTGTTTGCCTCAAGTTCAAACACGTTGTTTTATTGTGCATTTCCTAGACTACCCATTCTATAGCAATCAAAACTGATTTCAGAGAAAGACTATAAGGATCCGTATGGCTTTCCGGCTTTTTATTCTCTGGTATCACGTGGGGTTGGTATAGGAATCCTTTTGACTCGATCTAAAATATTGGGTTAACCTTGACATAAGCAAAGCTTAATCTAAGCTTAATCGTAAGCCGGTGGATGACTCGCTCCAGCCTTCATGAGCGTTTAGACCTGCTCACTGCAAAAAGCACATCGACGAGGGTTTCAGAAATGGACTTCTCTCAAAACATCACTCGCTTTAGTCAAGAAAATAACAAAAGCTTTCTGAAGAATTTTCTGATCATTGATTGCCTATTTATTGTGGTGCATATCATCTCCGGCTACTTACGGTA
>JBAUJD010000190.1:0-2143 GCA_049683515.1 Thermosynechococcaceae cyanobacterium
CTCTCCAGTTGCGTAAATATCATCAATGGTTCGCTCTGCTTCCCATCTGGCTAAATCCACATCGGCACGAGAATGAAGCAAAGCTGCATCTGCCTTGCCATGCACATAATCAATAAATCCCTCTGTACTGGTTCCTGTCGTTGGATAGCAGAAAAATAGCTTGCGGCCATCAGCATGGAACTTTGCCCAAGCGTAGGCTCCCAACGTTTTTCCCGTACCGCACCCAGCTCTTGCTAAAGTGACACGAGCCGAACTGTCTGCCAAATTATTCTGAAAGGGTCTGAGTGTATGACCTGCCAGCCGAGCATCAATAATCGCTTGAGTTTTTTCTTGATCTAGAGTGCAGTTGACCTCTTCCGTGATCCAGGCAGTGATCGACGTTCGCACAGAAGGAGCCGCAGACCCAATCGAATCTCCACACACCAGCAATGCTTTGACAACAGCGGTGAACACCGGATCTAGATTAAATTTCGGGAATTCCTCAAACAGCAGATCTTGTAGTGAATCCTTAATTCTCTTAACAGGCCACTTTACTTCAGGCTTGCAACAGAAATTGAGCTGGGCTGGACATCCCAGTTTTTTGATTCCAAATCGCAGAAGCCGCTTGAAGTCTGGATGAAACAGATAGGTATAGAGAGCATTGTCGCCACAGGGTCGAATCACTGAATCGTCAATCTCATCAAGCTGCTTGCCACACTTGCCGCCTAGTTTGAGATGATGACCACCCGCCGCGACAAGCGCTATCTGGAAATCTCCATCTGCGTGCTTGAGCCAGTCTTTGAATTCCCAAGCCAACAGCAGTGATAGGATTTCATGACGGACAAGCTGCGGTGTTTGCATGGCATTGCGTTTAGGGCTAGCACCAGCCATCCTTTGACGCACAACCCCTTGAAAATGGTCATTAGCCTTACCCCAGTCATGGAGATAGGCGGTCAAGCGTACTGTCTCCCGCAGATCTTTCAAAGAGCAGTCGAGGTTGAATTGCTGGAGGATGCGATCGCCCAGAACATCTACCAAAGTCGTAACCGTCCCCACCACATCTGCGGTGTGCCCCACCAGGCTATAGGAGCCTTTCCATTTCCCTTCGACAGATTTTGCTAACAGACGATCAGGCTTCAATTCAGGCTGCATCCATTTCCTCCTTGACCGGATAGAACCATCCGCAACCAAAATGCTGGCGTCCACCCAAGCCGTGCCACTGCAGTTTGAGCGAATCTTCTTCACTTAACCCTTCCACGACAACGCCATAGCCGAGAATCTTTTTCTCCTTGATTCGCAACGCCCGTCGCGCTAAATCACCATCAACATTACTGTCAATAAAAGCTTGGCCCTCAATTTCTAAGCGTCGCAAACTTTTCTGACAAGACTCTAAAAAATAACGAGGCACCTCAGCATGGTCAATCGCATCTAACTTAAAGGTCACAAGACGCGCCTTTAATGACTCACTCGGTTCTGGCAACGTTAGGCGGGGGCGCACTAAACGAATTCGATGGCCCCGAATATTTAGCTCCTGATTTTGCAAGAGTCGATACCATATCTGCACTTGATCCGCAGGACAGCGCAAACGAAACCGGGATTTTTTATGCAAGAAAATTTTGCCCTCTCGATTCGGAACCCCCGAAATACTGCATAAACGGACCTCCTCTGGAATTTGCTTAGATTCCATCTGTTTTAGATCTGATGTTTGCACCACTCTTTTAACGGCTGAATACAGTGCGTATCCATGATCTGCTGGCAGTGTCTTGGTCTGTCCACCTAAAGCGAACTGAACTTCTAGAAAACTCATTTGCGATCGCATCCCTCATATTGCTGATACATTCCTTGTAGTTCCTCCCGGACTCAATCAACCAACTCCGCCGGCTCCAGCGCTTTTGCCCCCGCTCCATAGAATGAAATCCACCGCTTCACCTCCGCCAACCCTCGCACCACAAACCACAAAATAGATCTCTTGCATAATTGTTTTCATGCTATGGTACGGGTCTTTTCAATTTCTTCAGCGGCTCCTGCCAGTTCATAGTTGTACAGCGCCGCGATCAAGTTGCATCGCAGACCATATCGACGACGATTGCGATAACGCTGAGCGAGAATCTTGAAGACCTTCAGACGACCATTGACATGCTCAACACCAATGCGTTCACGACTG
>JBAUJD010000191.1:0-1706 GCA_049683515.1 Thermosynechococcaceae cyanobacterium
GTTGCGCTATGGGCGTCCCTATCGTCGTCAGATGGTATGGGCCACGGCCTGCTCGATTCTCAATAAAATATTTGACCTGGCTCCGCCGGTATTGATTGGTGCTGCCGTCGATGTCGTGGTACAGCGTCAGGACTCTGTCATCGCCAAGTTTGGAATCACCGATGTTTGGCAGCAGCTTGTCACCCTCGCAGTTCTCTCGGCCATCATTTGGGGGCTGGAATCGCTGTTTGAATATGCCTATCAGCGTCTGTGGCGTAATCTTGCCCAAGCGCTGCAGCACGATGTGCGCCTAGATGCCTATAGCCATTTGCAAAATCTAGAGCTGTCCTACTTTGAATCGCGGACCACCGGTGGCCTCATGTCGATTCTCAGTGATGATATTAACCAGCTTGAGCGCTTTTTAGACGTGGGTGCCAACGATATATTGCAGGTGATTACCACCGTCATCATCATTGGCGGCATTTTCTTCGGTATGGCCCCCAGGGTTGCCTGGATGGCAATGCTGCCGATGCCGTTTATTATTTGGGGTGCGATCGCATTTCAAAAACGTCTCGCCCCTCGCTATTCCCTAGTTCGAGAACGGGTCGCATCCCTCAACGGACGCCTCTCTAATAACCTGAGCGGCATCACCACCATTAAAAGCTTTACCACCGAAGCCCATGAAGTTGAGCAGGTCGCCCTGGAAAGCAACGCCTACAGTGACAGTAACCAACAGGCCATTGCCCTGAGTGCCGCCTTCATTCCCATGATTCGGGTTTTGATTTTACTGGCCTTCATTGCGATTCTGCTCTACGGCGGCATGGAAGTCGTCAACGGTGTTTTGGCCGTGGGCACCTACAGCGTGCTTGTTTTCTTGACCCAGCGGCTGCTGTGGCCCCTCACCCGTTTGGGAGACACCCTAGACCAGTACCAGCGGGCTATGGCCTCCACCCGGCGAGTCATGGGGCTGCTCGATACCCCCATTCAGATTCATCCGGGGCATTTAGCGTTGCCGATTCTTGAGGTGAAAGGCGATGTAAGATTATCCGGCGTTTCCTTTGCCTACGACACGGGTGGTACGGTGCTGCACGAGATTGATCTGCACATTCCGGCAGGGCAAACCATTGCTATTGTGGGGTCTACCGGCTCTGGCAAAAGTACGCTCTCGAAACTCTTGCTACGGCTCTATGAGGTCGAGACGGGCAAGATTACCCTCGACGGTATTGATATTCAAACGCTGCAGATGCAAGATCTGAGGCGGGCCATTGGCTTGGTGAGTCAAGATGTCTTTCTGTTCCACGGGACGGTGCGCGAAAATATTGCCTATGGTCGTCTAGATGCGACCTTCGCAGACATTGAGAAGGCGGCGAAAAATGCAGAGGCCCACGCGTTTATTCAGCAGCTTCCTGAAGGGTACGACACCATTGTCGGGGATCGAGGCCAAAAGCTTTCCGGTGGACAGCGCCAGCGCCTTGCCATTGCCCGTGCCCTGCTTAAAGATCCGCCCATTTTGATTTTGGACGAAGCGACCTCTGCGGTAGATAACGAGACCGAGGCGGCGATTCAGCGATCGCTGGATCGAATCACGGCGGAGCGGACGACCATTGCCATTGCCCACCGTCTGTCTACCATTCGCTATGCAGACTGCATCTATGTGTTAGAGCAGGGCTGTATTAAAGAGCAGGGCCAACATGAAGAGTTGCTGAGCCTATCTGGGATTTATGCAC
>JBAUJD010000192.1:0-7226 GCA_049683515.1 Thermosynechococcaceae cyanobacterium
TTGCTCGTAATTTAGCGCTCAATCTGTATCGGGATATGGGCTTTGATAATATGGCTCAAGCGCAACGCCACTCAGGCTTTGGACTCAAAACTCTTACCTCTTTATTTAGAATGAAATAGCCCTGCAATTAAAGCTGTTGGGATGAGGCTTGATATTCTCCCTTTCTTAATATCTTTTTCTGCTTCTGCATACAGATCTTCGAAGTTTTGGATTACTCCATTGCATCCAAATGTGAGATAAAATAAAGCGTCCTCAAAAGATTTCCCAGATACAAGAGACCTTGCTTGATCCCTCATGTCAGGGTCATCAAAGTCTACACTGATGGGTACGTAGGGCATAGACTCTGCAAACTTACGTTGACAAGCAAGCATTTGAGTATGAAGTTGCTCTATCCGTTGACTAGTTTCATCTATCTTGCCAAATTGGTCTTCAATCATCCTGAGTTTTTTAATCGCTGACTCTAGACGACCTGCAGAAACAACCCAATAGGAAGGTTCCTCAAATTCAATAGCTTTGTCAGCATACCAGACGTGAGTTTCTGAAATTTTAATATGAGCCTTGCATTCCAGTTCTCGATTTCCACATAGCTTGTACCATTCAGCTTCAATTTGACCATAGGCTAATGATTCATAGACGCCCTCATGATAATTTTCATGATCTTTCCCAAGTTTTGATTTCTGGCAACAGATAGCGGCATAATCTTCAAACTCTGTAGGGTATTTATCAAGGATCCTGGGTAAGAACTTCCGCAACTCATTCTGTAGCACCTTCATGGCGCTACCAGTTAGAAATTCATGTCTTTCGTATCTGTTGCTTTCAATGATTTTAAGAATTTCATCATAAACCAATCGACACATTGAATCAGACTTGCTTCCATCAACTGAAGCCGCAATTTGTGCAGATCTAACTAATCGTGTATTGCATTCGAGCCAGTCAGACTGATTTTCTAAGCCCCTTGATGACTGTAAATATGATTCTATTGCTGTTCTCGCAAATTCATATGGCTTGCGGTTATCCAGACTAGGCTTACAAAGCCAAAGAATATCAGCAATTACTGCCTTCATCTCAGGATTAGAAACTGAATCAAGAATTTGGGCAAGAATACCAAACTCATTGAATGAAATATTTTTTTCATAGTATTCTTTCTTGTCCTTAAGATACTGCCGTAAGTTTCTAGTGTTCGAAATTTGGCCAACAGTCATTATGTTGAGTCCAATAATGGAAGTGAGATTGGCAAAAAACTCATATATAGAAGAGGTTAGCTGATCATCTTGAGCAGCATAATGCGTGACCTGTTCTCGAAATATCTGATTGTGTTGAAGATGAGTTCCTGGTACAGCGGAGGCTATCACTAATTGCCACTTACTCCTCTTAACATCTTCCAAAGAGAATTCTATGTTGCTTTCAGACACTTAAGACTACCCAGAATTATTACAATGCCTGCGCTGGCAATCGCCTATTAAAGCACTACTGGCTGCTGCAGTCTAGGATGAAGTTTTAGTCTGATTCAAAACCAAAGTCGTCAAACTTTAGAGTCTTACAGTTCTCAGTGATGGTTCTGATTGCTTGGTCGGTTGGTTGATCAGAAAATTGAACTTGTATATCTAATTTCACCTCAACCTCAGCACCTGTAACTTCTGAGAGGTGCTGGATAATTTCTTCGGCGATACGGCCAGCATCTTTACCGACACGGTATGCATCTAGTGACACAGAGCCGAAGAAGCGATTGATCTGTCTCGGCTGAGGTGTTGCTTGTGGATATGCTGTTGAGCTGGTTGCCTCTCTCGTAGAAGGTCTTGTTGCTGAGCTTTGTCCAGCCGAACTATAGCCTTTCGCTGCTGTGGTTGTGGCTTGCTGTTCTATATCAACTTGGTGCTGAGCTATTTCAGGTTTGACGATAAAGCCTGTGAGGCTTACCGAAAAAGACTCACCACTATTTGTCACTAGATTGAGATACTTTTCGTGTGCTTCGTCATAGGAGGCTGCATAGGCGAACCCGTCAATCAGCACCTTGCCCTCAAATTCATCTTTGATGGCCTTGAATAGGCAGTATTGGTCTTTCAATCTAGGCAAGTATGGATGGGTAGCAAAGAATTCCCAGAGCTGTTGGATTTGAATATGATTCCGACCCTGCCAAAGATTAAAACGGTCCAGGTCAAGCTTCAGGCGATCGCATCCATACTCAGGCAATAGATCTTCTCGGTCCACCAGCTTTTTACTCACCTGTGCGGCAAGCCCCATCTCTTTATCATACTGGCCAGCTAGCTTCAGGGCTTCGATCTCTACGTCCTTTGTTCCGGCTTTATCAGGTTCTTGACTGGGGTAGAGGCACCATGTCCAAACATTTTGAATCAACCGATTAACAACGGCTTCAGCTTCTTTGCGTTTGCTATTGGCTTGGGTCGCTTGGTTGCGGGTCAGATCGAGAGCGGCATCTTCACTAATAGATTTCCAGGCGATCGCAAGTCGAGTGGCCTCTTCTAAGACAGACAGTTGTGATTGCTCCGGTGCCAGAAACACCAGCATATTTTTAAAGAGCCTGGGTTGATTGCTCCGTTTCTCTAAGATGGTATTGATAATTGTTCGGGCGGGGCTATCGTCTGTATTTTTGATGGCTGGGTAGTCTGGACCCAAGATCACCAGTCGGGCTTCTTTCTCATCCGCAATTTCATCGCCCTCGTGGGTGTATACGTGCAGACCTGCGAACTCGGCTCGTTTACGGTTGTCAGCCTCAGATTGAAGGTATTCAATAATTTTGGCGTGGACGGTATCTGGTTCAAACTGTTGAGCGCGATCTTGAGCTAGACGAGTCACGCTGGGTTGAATGGAATACCAATAGCGGCGGGCGTCTTCGTAGAGATATGTGGCTCTGCCATTAAGACGGCGGATGGCATCACTAAAAGTCGCAATCGTTTCACCGGGTTGGACACAGCCCAGGTTAATCTTCTTGTCTTCGATGCCGGGGTTGGAGCCTTTAGAGATGGGGGCCGATCCCATGAAGATGGTGCGGGCCACCCGACGGCTAGCGTGATAGCGCCCCAGAGTTTGATTACTTTTATCGATTTCACGGGGAAGCGCATTCGGGCCGTCGATATCTTTATCAATCACGGCCTTCCAGCCGTCGTCTAGGTAGTAAGTGAGGCTGTCCATAACGGTGCGATCGTCGATGGGCAGCGTGGAGGGCATAATCAGCAAGTTGTGATCGTCCTGTTCCCAGAGGGAGTGAATGACGGAGGCCATCAAGCGCAGGACGCCTCGGGTTTGCTGGAATTTTTCCAGGGAAGACCAGTCGTTGTAAAGCCGCTCGAACATCTCAGGATGGATGGGATAACAGCTTTCAAGTTTGTATTGGTAGCTCAGCTCTTTGGTGTCGCTGGGGAAATCGTCAGGGTTTTGCCGATAGATGTTCATGTAGGCTTTAATCACCGCATCTCGCTCTGCAAATTCTTTTGAAGAGAGCGGTTCAAACAGACGACGGCGAATAATTTCGTAGCTTTCTTCGGCGCTGGCGGGTCGCCAACTGGTCTGGATCCGGTTGAAGGTATGCTTGAGGGTTTCGAGAGCCACTTGGCCCCCTTCACCGCCTGCTTCTTCTTTGGTTTTGGGGAGGCTAGCGACGAGCAGCGTATTGGGACAGGCTTTGACGGCTTCGGTGAGGACTTGAGCGAAGGTAAGGTTGGCGTCAAAGAAGGGAGTGTTGTAGACGTTACGAATGTAGGCGACCCATTCGTCAATGATGATTAGGGCGGGAGAACATTGCTTGAGGAGGGCAACCACGGATTCGGTGCCGGGACTGGTCCGATTTTGGTCGGCATCAGCCAGTAGTTTGTAGCCTTTTTTGCGGCCTAGCTGCCAAGCGAGTTCGCCCCAAACCGTTCTAATCTCGGTCCCGTCAGGTTTAATCGATTTTTCGTCAACGCCCAGGGAAGTGCCGACAAAGATGGCGGTATTGACGATGGGCGGCAGGTTTTCAATCTCTAGGGCTTTGAGCAGTTCTTCTACACCCACCAGACTGGGGGCAATTTTTAGGTTCTCAAACAGGTGCATGAGCGCCAGGAGGGAGTGGGTTTTGCCGCCACCAAAGTTGGTTTGCAGCTCAATAACAGGATCGCCCTGGTTACGAAGCAGGCGTTTAAGGGCGTTGTTAAGAAGGTCGCGCAGTCCTTGGGTAAGGTGGGTGCGTTGATAGAATTCTCTAGGGTCTTGATATTCGCTAGAGGCTTCGCCACGATGGACTTGGGCGAGGTCGGCGGCAAATTCAGCCCGTTGATAGTTCCCGGACGAGACATCAGGGTGAGGGGCAACGATATCTCGCCAGGGCTTCAGTCCGGCT
Organism: Thermosynechococcaceae cyanobacterium; assembly: GCA_049683515.1. Classification (GTDB taxonomy): domain Bacteria; phylum Cyanobacteriota; class Cyanobacteriia; order Thermosynechococcales; family Thermosynechococcaceae; genus RCC1774. The sequence goes on from JBAUJD010000192.1 coordinate 4,334, forward strand.
TGGGGTGTGCTTTCGAGCTTGGAGACATAGCGGGTCCGGTTGCGGGCCTGTTCGGCGTACACGTCGCGTTGGAGGTCTGTGCGGATTGTACGGATTTCGCTGGCGTTTTTGGCATCAGAAATGGCCGTTAACATGCGTTCGGCGGTGTCGAGTGCCCGATAGGTGTCGTCGGAAGAGAAGGGGCGATCGTGTGCCCAGTCGTTACGAACAGCGAGGAGTTCGTTCAGCCATGAGCGTTCAGTTTTGCCGAGGGTGCCTCGGAAAATGTCATTCCAGGTGCGATCCATAATCTTGAGCAGCGCGTACTTATCCCAAATGATTTTGCCTTCGCTGTCTTGGTCAATGGGGTCGCGGAGATAGCCTGCAATTTGGTTCACCCAGTCTTTGCCGTAGTAGGTGCAGAACCGTTTTTCGGCATAGGGGACTAATCCTATTTTGAGGATGTTTAAGCCTTTATCGATGCGTTCGCGGTTACTCAGAGCCATATTGGGTTACCAGTTTGGTGGGCAGTGAGGGGTCGTTAGAGGTCGAGGGTGGTTTGCACGGGTTCTTGCTGGCGAATTTCATTGGCGCGGGCCACAATATCGGGCCAAGCGGTGACAAGACTATTGTAGGCAAGGGCTTCTTCGGTCCATTTTTTTCGATCGCAAATGGCGTAGAGGCGATAGGCGAGGTCGCGGGCAATTTGGCCGATGCTGCTGTCTGCGTGGTTGAGCTGATTAAGGAGCTGAGCGGGGGCTGTTTCACCGCCGGTTGCTTGATAGCGCTGGATCAGGTGTTGGGTGGCTTCCCAGGCGCAGAGGCGATTGTCTTTGAGGGGGTTCCAGTCTGGGGGGAGTTCGGTACGGGGCAAGAGCCTGACGGTGCCTGCTTTGGCTTCGAGGATGCCTGCTTCTTCGACGCCTCGAACAGAGACGTTGCGGGCGGTGGCGAGGGTTTCGGCGATGCCGTAGTCGTCGGGTTCCATGCCGAACTGTTGGAACCAAGTGATGGCGAAGCGGGTGTCGGGGTCGTATTCGCCTTCTTGTTCGGCGAGGTATTCGTCGAGGGCTTTGTTGATGAGTTGCAAGGCAGTGCGGACGGTCATGGGGGAACCATCGGCTTCCATGACTTTGCTGTAGCGGGTGAAAATCACCATGCCTGGACCAATGGAAGCTTGAGCAAGATCTACTGGAGCTACATTTCCTTGTTGTAATAGCTGTAATGCCTTCGACAACTCCTTGGAAAGCGCTTTGAGAAAGTCTTTACGGGTTGCTGGTATTTGTTGCTGATTACGAGGTCGGCAAACAAGCACAATTGAAGAAGCAAGAGCATTGCTACCAATGCCACGGATTCTTGCTTTTCTCTCTGTCCTCATAGGCCAAGTTCTTAGAATTACTAGATTTGCCTTGATCAAGCCTTCCAGCATTGTTTCCCAGCCTGTTGAGGCTATGCCATCTTCGCCACGTTTTCTCTGCTTCTCGGCCTGCTTAAATGCATAGAAAATGGTAATCGGATAGTCTGAACTGGCTACCTCATTTATGCGAAAAAAAGCTTTACTCAAACCTTCCTCAAAGAATTTCTTCGCTTTATCACGGCTACCACGCCTGAATGGATCAGCAATTAACTCAGCAGCCTTTGGCGTTAGAAGAGTGCCAAATAAATCGGGATAAATTGATTTCAGAGATGGACGAAGCCACACATAAAAGAAGTCTGACAAATCTGCATAAGGTACATTGTCATAGTAGGGAGGATCTGTGGAAATTAATGGCTTCCCTCCATTTTGAAGATTGGCCACATCTTGTTGTTTCGAGAAGCTAGGTTTAGCTGCAACAATATCACTAACTACATCACTAACCCACTCAACAGCTCCAAGCCAATTACCACTCATATTTACTAGTGGATTAATTTCGATAAAATCCCATGTCATGGGAATTGCCTGTCTTGCAAATGTATTCCGAACACTTCCACCTTTAATATTCCAGGAGCAAATCGTGTCGTTGTAGTCTGCAAGACGACTAATGGCGCAACTGAGATAGACAGCAACGGCTTCAGAATAAGATCTTGCGCCATTTCCCTTATCCTTCAGTGAGATTTCATTATCAGAAAATCCCGCTGCTAGAGCATCATGGTAAACATTTTTTTTGACTTCCTGAATTAAATCGCTAATTGTAGTCAGGGCAGTGAGCTGTCGAGCGGTGAATAAATCAGCATGTTGAGTCATCCCATATCCCTGCACACGAAAGCCAAGCGCCTGTTCTGGGAGATCAGTCTCGGGCTGCCAAATGGGATGAGCATTCAAAGCACTGTATTCATGCTCATTTGTAGGAGCAGAATAAAGGCGCTTCCTTTTATGACCTTCAACAACTATGGCCATCATTTGGATAGATAAATGGCCGGATTTAGCTTCAGATCTTACATATTCCAATAGAATTGGAGTCTGACAGCAAATACAGGTACTACCGTTGCGTGTGACAGTCCCTTGAGGAGGATTTCCGTCATTAGCAGTCTTAATGGCGAAACTAATGCTTGGTGGTTTCGTTCTTCGATCAATTACTGGTTCGGTCCAAATTTGCTGACTGCGCTTTGAAGCAACAACAAATGAACGCGTCAGTGGTGTTACTGCTCCACATGCTGGATTAGGGCATTTAACCGTTCTTGCCCAAAACCATGCAAGGGCGTTGGCCTCGCCAGTTTGCCCTGGATGTTTAATCTTTGGGTATAAATGACCAATCCGTTTTTCGGCCTCATCTCGGATCCATTCACCATAATATAGAACGTCTTCAGCTAGCCCTTTAACACCGTTCCAGCTTCGATGGTAGTCAGTTTTTGCCCGTGAATTAGGGTTGACGGGTGACTTGCCAACAAACAAAGGCGGAATTTCAATGAGTGCTTTATTGATTAAGACAGGGAC
>JBAUJD010000193.1:0-14571 GCA_049683515.1 Thermosynechococcaceae cyanobacterium
GAACTTCTCAATCGCATAGCGGAGCATGGTACGTGGCATCTGTTGGTAATGGTCTTTCAAAAACGCTTCTTCGGTGGCTAGGTCACGTTTACCAATTTCTCTGAGCATCCAGCCGACGGCTTTATGGATCAGATCTTCTGGATCGTTGAGGAGCTGTTTTGCGATCGCAAAAGCATCATCAAACTGATTCTTCCGAATGAAGTGAAAGGTCGAGATGATAGCGATCCGTCGTTCCCAGAGGCTATCGGATTGAGCCAGATGATGGAGTGGGCGTCTGTCTTTGTCTTCTAGATAAGGACCAACGATGTGATAGGCAGAGAGGTCTACGAGATCCCAATTATTGATGTGTTGGGTGTTATTGAGATAGAGGGTATAGATGCGAGTCTGTTCGTCTGGATTGCCCTGGGCGAATTTGCGAACCAGAATCAGGAGAGCGCACAGGCGTTCTTCGTGGAAGGGGGATTCCAGCAGTTTTTGCACTTCCTTGAGCGGGGTATCTTGAAAGTTTTTGGCCTGCTCTCGGAGGACAGGAACTCGGATGCCGAGGAATTGATCGCCTTCGCCGTATTCACCTTCGCCCGTTTTGAAGAATCGTTGGCTTTGGGTTGCGATCGCAGAATCTGCCAATTGCCTAATGGTTTGCCAAATATTTCGGGATGTCATTGGAAAATCTTCCGCACAGAGATGTATTCCATTTTCCTTCGGTTATCCCTGCCTGGAGGCCATTTCCTCAAAACGTAACTTCCCCTCATGGGTCATAGGCTTCACTGCGCGATCGCAACAGCCAAAATCTGCACGACTTGATCGTCTATAGTTCTTCTGGCGTTAATCGCAACACCGCAACAGGTGCAACGGCTGGAGTCACCTCACCCAGCTCCACCTCTAGTCTCCAGATAGATGAACCACCACTTCACGAGTCGAGCCGCGTGCTCGATGCTCCCATAGATAAATACCCTGCCACATGCCCAAAGCCAACCGACCGTTACCGATGGGGATATGCTCTGAGGTCTGAGTGAGCGCCGTTCGGATATGGGCCGGCATATCATCTTGCCCTTCGGTACTGTGACGATACTGACGACTCTCCGGCACGAGATCAGCAAAGAATGATTCCATATCTCGCAAAACATCAGGATCAGCATTCTCTTGAATCAATAGACTCGCTGAGGTATGCCGAATAAAAAGCGTGCATAGCCCTGTCGTGATGCCAGACTTATGCACCAATGACTGAACCTGTGAGGTGATATTCGCAAGCGACTTGCCCTGCGTTGAAATCTTGAGCGGACTTTGGAGATGTGGCATGGATTTAATCGGCTACTTTTTAGAAAAGATAGTCGTAATTCGGTTTTGAATATCTTGAGCAGCCGCAAAAGGATCTGGGTGATCTTTAATCGGCCTTCCAACAACAATATAATCAGCACCTTTTAAAAACGCTTCCTCGACATCAACGGTGCGCTTTTGATCATCACTATCGTTATCAATGGGTCGAATACCCGGTGCCACAATCAAAAAATTATCACCCAGTGACGATCTGAGTTTGGGAGCCTCTAAGCCAGAAGAGATCACCCCATCACAGCCAACGGCCAATGCTCTTTTAGCCCTAGACAAGACCAACTCTTCGACATTGCAGTCAAAACCTAGATCATTAAGGTCACTTCTATCTAGGCTAGTTAACACCGTCACAGCAAGGATCTTTAAATCTCCTTTTTCAGCAACGGCAGCTCTCAACATCGGATCTTGACCATGGACCGTGGCGAAGGTGGCACCTTTGCCTTTAAGCTGCCTAACAGCAGAACCTACGGTTTGAGGAACGTCAAAAAACTTCAAATCAACGAAGACTTTTTTGTGACGATCTACCAGCCAATCCACTAGCTCATAATATCCACCAGCCATGAATAGCTGTAGTCCCAGCTTATAAAAGATAACGGTATCGGCCAAGGATTCAACCAATGCCTGAGCTTCTTGGGTGCTGTCAAAATCAAGTGCTACGATCAACCGCTCTCGAACGTCAATCGGCTTACTTGATAAATAGGATTGTTGTTCTACCAAGGGGTCGTCCACCACAAAAAACTAAAGACTGAGGGAATAAATCAGTATCACGGGCTGCTAGAGCCTCTAGAGTCGTTTTGGCAATCCTGTGAAAAATTAAGCAAATTCCATTGTCCCACCACAGTTGCACAATTTACTGTAAAGCGTGAATACAATTAGCCCAGTCGTTAGGCTATGACAGAGCAATCTACCTTGATTTTTGTGGAGGAGCGCCGCAGCATACAATGGGAATACCTTTTCAGGGCGAATGTCCAAGGCGATCGCAACATGTCTTCCGATCAACGCTACCAGAGCCAGCTTTTTAACGTCATACTGCGCCAATCACGGCAGCTCAGCGATCAGTGGCAGCGGAATACTCGCCAAGCCAAGGTGGCATCTTTGTGGGGACTGCAGATGGCGATTTACCCGGTGTATCTGCTGTTTCAGGTGACGCGCCTGGGTGAACAAATTTTGCGTCAAGCCGATACGCAGGGGCAGCGGTTACTAAAGGCGGCTCTTGATCCTGATCAGTCGCCGCTCCAGGGTCACAGCGTCGATGCACCGCTTCGCCGAGTTCTCGCCGCGATTCAGATGTCCAATCAGCCTGCTGAAGAGGATGGTCTGTTGGTGGTGAATATTGCGGCGCTGAAATCCCGGTCCGGACCGATTTGGCGGCGATATCAACGATGGTTTAAGCGGCTGTACCACTCGTCTGATCGCAATGAAGTGCTGCGCGGGGTAGCGAGCGATCTCGACACTCGTCATTTAGTTTTAGTCACGCCTGACAATGAACCGCTTGATGTCTTGACGCTAGAACAACAAAAAAATGTGCTGCAGTTAATGACCTGGGAGGTCGCTCATTACCAGCGGCAACAGCGCCTCAATCACCAATGGAATGCGGTGACTCAACTGCGTCAGCATCCTTTGTCTGAGCCACGGTTGCGATCGCAAATGCTCCCCCCGATACGCGGCTTTCGTCAATTAATGGGCTGGTTTCAAACTAGCCCGATGGCGACTGCTACCAATCTCTTTCAAGAGGCTCAGGCCGTTGATCCACTCTTGCTGCTGACGGGAGATATCGGTACTATTCCGCTCCCTAAACTAGGAGAAACCCTGCGGCGGCTCTCCCCTCAACTGACCCCAGAGGCATTGCAGATGATGGATGGTGCAATAGCAGAATGGGAAACACTCTCGTGGCAAGTTGTCGGGCCAACCGCAACGGATCTATCGGCACAAATTAACCAGACTCTGCAGCACCGACAGGCCCGTCATCATCGGTCGCATCCATCGCAGCCTGCCGCAGCGGTCAACAGCGCTCCACCACGCTCACCCCTGGCCGGGTGGCTACAGTCTGCCTTGGTCACCCTCTTTGGTCACTCAATATCCCCTCAGCTCGACGCCGCCAGCCCTCAACACCCAGAGGTATTGCCCGCCCTCTCGTGGAGCGATCTTTACCGCACACCGATCCAGAGCGCAGCCGCCCAGCCGCCCCAAACACCAGGCATAGAGGGACAGGGGCTAGAGGGAGCCGTTGCGATCGCACCTCCCATAGCAATTCCTGCAGACCGGATCACCTTTGATGAGCAAGGGGTTGAAATTGAGGTGGATGCCGTTTTTGTCGAGTATGAGCAGCACACCCTAGAACGCATTTTAAATGCCTTAGATCGCGTCGTCTCTTGGCTTGAAAAGCGTCTTACACCTTGGCTAGAGCAAGGTTGGTCAGTGGTAAAAGTCTACTTCCAACAGCTTAGGCAGTCCTAAGGGGTCAACAGTCCGATATGATGAGTAAAGTTCAATTTTAATGAAGCTGTCTACTCTACAGTTGGAATAAATAACCATGTTTGCCCTTAAAGTCATCGTCTACTTATTCGTCTTTTTCTTTGTTGGCCTGTTTTTCTTTGGCTTTATCTCCAGCGACCCCACTCGCAACCCAAAGCGTCAAGACTTCGAATAGTCCCTCGGCCATCGCGTGACCGCTCGGTTATTTCGCGGCTGACTCGGCATCGCCAGCATGGCTGCACTCTTGTTCTGTTAGAGTGCAGCCATTTCAGTATGGGCCGATGCATCGCCTCAGATTCAAGCGGTTGATAGATTCTAGAAAGTAATGCCCTATCCTGCTCTTCCACCAGAGCCACCTGCACTCGTCTCTGCCTCTGAGTCTGTCACCCCACCGTGCGCTCCAGATGCGGCGACTGCGCCCCCAAATCAGCCGCCATGTGCCCATGCAGCGCAGCAGCTTCAGCCACTTCATGCTCAGCCCTTTGTTGCCCCCCTGAGCCAGCAGCCCTTCTCGATTCCCAAGACATCTGAAGAAGTCGCCCAACCGGCAGCAGAAAATGCTGAGTCAGAGAGTCCTGCAGCGGATAGTCCTGAAACAAATAATCTCGCAGATCCCCCAACGGTCGAACCCAATCCGTCCTCGAATCGAGAACGCCCCCCAGACGCGGCCAAGGTTCTAGAGGTTACCAGCGATCGACAGGACTTCGATACCCTTAAGAAGGTTTTGTTCGCCATTGGCGATGTCTTACTGCGGTTTCAAGAAGCCGAGCTAACGGCAGATCGCATCAAGACCACCGTGACCGATCAACAGGTCGTAGCCGAGGGGAAGGTCAAACTGACGCGGGGCAATCAGATTTTGCAGGGTGAGCGCCTAGAGTATAACCTTGCGCAGAATCGAGGCACCTTCTTCAAGACCAGCGGCACGATTTCATTCCCCACCAGCGATCGCGATTTTTCCCTCGATACACCCAACACCAACACCACCGGGAGCACTCCTTTAAATCCCCTTAGCGACCCCAGGCAGACCGATCAATCCAATGTCACGTCAAAGTCAGGGACACAGACGATCCGCTTCACCGCCGACCGCATTGAATTTTCACAGGGGAACTGGGTTGCCACCAATATCCGAATTACCAACGATCCGTTCTCGCCGCCAGAGCTAGAGATTCGAGCGAATCAGGCCATTCTGACACAGGTGTCCCCGACAGAAGATCGGCTCCAGCTCAAAGGGGCCAGACTGGTCTTTGATCAGAAGGTCTCGATTCCACTGCTGCAGCCCAGCGTCCGAATCGGGCAAGGCCGTCGTGATCCATTGCGGGTCCAGGTGGGGTTCGATGATCGCGATCGCGGTGGCCTATTTGTGGGAGGGCGCTTCAGTCCCCTATCAGGGGACAATCTCAATCTCACCATCACGCCTCAGCTCTTTGTGCAGCGGCTGATCGATCGAAAGTTTGATCTGACAAACCCTGACGTATACGGCTTTACCGTTGGTTTTGGTAGCCGTCTGGGCGAAACGACAACCTTTGACGCCTTTTTATCGTTCAACACCATTGACCTGACCAATCTCGCCGATCGGTTTCGAGGTCGGCTCCGTCTGCAGCAGCAGGTGGGCGATCATCTTCTATCGCTGGAGTCGGCCTATCGAGAACGGACTCTGAGTGGCTCTTTGGGCGAACAAGAAGTACTCAGCCGTAATGGTGCGATCTTAACCTCACCCCTCTATCGCCTCGGTAAATCAGGACTAGACCTGAACTATCAACTCTCGGCTGAATACATCACCGCCTTAACCGAGCGTGCCGATCTCAATAGCCCCGCCGGTATTGGTCGTTTCCAAGGCAGCATTGGCCTTAGTCGTGCTTTTACGCTGTGGACCGGCAAAACGCTACCTCCCACCGCCACTGAAGGCTTGCGATATACCCCCGAACCCGTCCAACCGAACCTACGACTGGTCACAGGACTTTCGAGCACGACCAGCACCTATACCACGGGCGACACCCAAGCCACATTAGTGGGTTCAGTGCGTTTAGAAGGGCAGTTTGGACATTTCTCTCGTCCCGCTTTTGACTACACCAGCTTCAACCTCGGTTATGCCCAGGTGCTGCGGTCAGGCACCTCGCCCTTTGCCTTTGACCGTGTGGTTGACGAGAAGGTTCTTTCAGCGGGCATTTTGCAGCATATTTACGGCCCCTTTCGCCTGGGGGTGCAGACGTCGCTGAACGTTGACACTGGCGAGTTTTTTAATACCGATATCATCTTGGACTACAGCCGTCGCACCTATGGCGTGACGCTGCGCTACACCCCAGAAGCTGAATCTATTTCTCTGCTGTTTCGTATTGGGGGCTTTAACTGGGTGGGCAATCGAGGTCCACTGGACAGTCCTGAATTTGGTGTGGTCGAAACGGGTGTCCAGGAAACAAATGATTCATTTTAATCCAAATGCCCCCAGCTAGCTCCCACCATCGCGGGTCGGTCTAGTTGAATATCAAGGCTGCAAGCGCTGGCGTACCATTATTTCTAGCTCCTGAGACTGCTGCTCAAAGAAGGTCTCATCCGTGTGGAACATGCAGTAATGCAGGCCCATACCGTCTAAAGCGCTGACCAGCATTCTGGCAAAGGCTCTGACATCAACATTGGGGTTCACTTGGCCGCTGCGCTGCCCCGAAACGATGGCATAGACAAAAAACTGACTTAATTGCTCTAGCCAATCTTCAAAATATTCGCTGAGTCCGAGCGCTTGATTGAGTGCTTTGCTACCCAGTAGCTCAAAGCAGAGCGGAGTGATGGCGGCATATTCGTCTATATCCGTAAAGTTGAGCCGAATACCGGCAATGACGGTTTCAATAGGCTTCAAATCAGATCGCTGAAGCGCCAAAAGCTGAGTATCTAATCCAGCGAAAAAAAGATTAAAAATGGCTTTGGGCAAGGCTTCTTTGGTTGGGAAGTATTCGTAGAGTGTCCCTTTGCCCATGCCTGCTTCAACGGCGATATCTGCCATCTTGGCGGCATGATAGCCCTGTCGAGAGAAAACTGCGATCGCAGCGTCTAAAATTGCTTGCTGCTTTGCTGCTCTATCAACGATTTTAGGCATTTATGCATTCACGGCCTTACTTCTATGCACAGGCTTTTCAGCACTGCCTCCTATCCTACATCACGCCGAATAGGCCACCTGAGATCGCAATTGTCACCCTCTCCACTGGCTGCTCTAGCGGCACACCTGCAACCTTCGCATTGGTCCCCTTTTTTCGCAAAATACCCTGCTGATCGTAAGCCCACCCGGCAATCTCTCCCACCGCACCCAGTTCAATCAGCTCTGAAATCTCTTCGGAGAAGGGCTGGGGATGAGGGGAGTGCAAAGCGAATGGCTTCCAAATTCGTGGATGTTATTTAATTCACGATCCTAAGCCTGCGACTCTAACGCTTGCGCGGCCAGTGCAAAAGCCCCTGAGAATCCAGCTTTCGCGCCGAGCTTCGGCGGCACTATATAGCTATCAATATCGCGGACGATCTCAGGTACATCTAAATAGTTATTCAGCAGCGCTTGCACCTGCGATCTAACCATCGGAAACATCTGCTCTTGCTCCATGACACCGCCCCCAATAATAATTCGCTCAGGTGAAAGCGTCAGAATAAAGTTGATCAGTCCTAGCGCTAGGTAATGTGCTTCCAGCGCCCATGCTGGATGGTCAGGCGGTAAAGACGCTCCTTTCTGGCCCCATCTTTTCTCCATTGCGAATCCAGAGGCTAACCCTTCTAAACAATCTTGATGGAAGGGACAAGCGCCTCCAAACGGATCAGCGATCGCATCGTGCGGAATCAAAACATGGCCCATCTCAGGATGCAGCAGTCCGTGCATGAGTTTTCCACCCATCATTCCGCCCCCACCGACACCAGTGCCTACTGTCAGGTAGATAAAATTTGATAACCCCTGAGCATTTCCCCACTGATATTCACCCAGCGCAGCAGCATTCACATCTGTATCAAAGCCGACGTGCTTCACACCCAGCTCACGTTGAATCAGCCCCACAAAATCAACCTGCTGCCAGCCCGGTTTGGGCGTATTCAAAAACCATCCAAACTTAGGTGAACCTGGACTAACACCCACGGGACCAAAGGCACCAATACCCATCGCTTCTAATGCACCTTCAGCAGCCTGCTGTTGAAGGAAAAAATCAACCACCTGGCCCAGCGTCTCTGTCGGCGTGGTGGTGGCAATTCGCGTTTGAGCTTGCAAGTGATCAGGATCGGTCCCCACCGCACAGACAAACTTTGTACCACCCGCTTCAATTCCACCAAAAAGTGACATCGCCCTTTCCTTTCATGAATGACAGAGCCTCAATTATGAGCTACCGATTAACATCGATAATCTACTGCCAGATCTCACCTAAGAATCGGCTCCCTTCTGACCGCTTGTGAGCGCCATGAATCCTTCACGCTGTTTTCAGGGGCTGCAACTATCACAAACAGGTACTTTCAGCCTTATGACCCAATTCCTGTCGCGTCGAGGTCATCGGTTTTTCCAATGATTGCGATCGCAACTTCCCCCTACCCGGTGAAAAGAAGAGCTTTGGCGAAGTGGTGGTGGGGCACGATCTGGTTCACTTGTTGAGCGATATCGACACCGACATGGAAGGTGAGATTACCGTGGCCGGATTTGAAGCCGGTATGAGCCGTAGTGAATTCGGGTTTGAGCTTCTGCTAGAGGTGATTTTAGACTTCCATCTAGGTCTGGAATACACCACGATGGGTCTTCTGGAATCTGGACGCAATCAGCTCAACCCCGACGCTCTCATGCAGGCTTACGCCAGAGGGTTGCAGATGCCGTTTGATCTGCTAGACCCGGCCTGGGACTTCAGAGCTGTTTTTGATCAGCCGATTACCGAACTACGGCAACGCTACCAAATTCCTGAGCAGCCTCAAGAAACCTCTTTATTCCAGGCTGTTTCTGCATCGGCAACGGCCTGATCCACCGACTTCTTATTCAGCATCGCTTCCTGCAGATTGGTATACACAATCTCCTGCAGCTTTTTAACATTCTCAACCATCGGGATCAAAACTTCTGCTTTCTGCATCTGGCTAGCGCTAATAATGCGAGCCTTATCAAGGGAACTTGCATCTGCAGGTGCTTTACTGAAATACGGATCCGATAGAGAGGCTTGGGTCGAGGGCAGTACGTTGGCAGCCTTCGCAAAGGCGAGCTGATTATCAGGATTGGTCACAAACTCGGCAAACTTAACGGCCTCTTCGGGCTGATCGGTGCCTTGAGGCACCAACAGGCTCATAACAGCCACATTGGTTTCACGCGAGGCACCTGAAATTTGGGGTGCGGGGACAGATGCCTTGGCAATATCAGGGGCGTTGGTTTCAATAGACTTCAAAAATTGGGGGCTAGAGGTCAAGATAGCGACCTGACCGGACTGATAAAGCTGAACCGCTTGGCGGTGGCCCTCTGTAATCACCTCCGGCGGCAGAAGCTTTTGCTTATATAGGTCGGTCCAGTACTGGAATGCGGCTTTCCCCTCAGGGGTATTAAAGGCGGCTTTTCCTTGATCATCAATAAGCTGAACCCCCATTTGCACAAAGGACTCTAGCAGTTCACCCGAATCTTTAGGATCTGCCGTCACAAAGAAAGCATATTTACCCGTCTTTTCTTTGACCTGTTTGGCGACCTGAGCCAGTTCTGCATAGGTCGTAGGCGGCTTCTCTACCCCTGCTTTTTTGAGCAAATCTTCGTTATAAATGGCGATGCGAGAGGTGAGGTACCAAGGGAACCCAAAGCTTTTATCCCCTAGGGTTGTCGCCTTCCAGATGTTAGGGAGATATTGCGATCGCACTTCTTCTGACACCTTATCATTCAGGTTTAGCCAAGCGTCTCGACTGGCGAGCTGAGCGGCAAAGTCAGGGTTGAGGTTGACCACATCAGGGGCTTTATTCGCCGAAACCGCCGATAAAATCTTGCTCTGCATCGCCGCCCAGGGCACATCCACCCACTTCACCTTGACGCCGGGATTCTCGGTCTCAAAGGTTTTGATAATGCCGTTGAAGTAGTCGTTATATTCGGGCTGAAGCTGCATCGTCCAGAACTCAACCTCAGCGTTGCCGTCCTTATTGTCAGAAGCAGACGGGCCAGGGACACAACTGATCAGCAAACTGACCAGTAGGCCAACTAGGGCAAATAACGTGAAGCGTTTCCAGAATTTAGGCAAAATCATGGGGGTTGCGATCGCATATCGTTTGATAACGGATCCAGTTTACGCCGATTGCGAACCCATACAACGAAAATTCGTGGTGGCTGCAACTTTCGAGTGGTGCTATGATGAATGGCGACCTGCGGATGTGGCGGAATTGGTAGACGCGCTAGATTTAGGTTCTAGTACCGAGAGGTGTGAAGGTTCAAGTCCTTTCATCCGCATTGAAAATGAAGCAACAGATTCTATCTCGGCACGGCAAGTCGGGCTAGGATGCTTCATATGACAGAGATTGCGATCGCCCCCTTGCCCAGCGAGACATCAAAGTAGTGAAAATAATGAGGCGTCTTTTAAGCCCTGCAGTCCCTGATTGGGTGGTCTCCTCTTTGGGTCAATGACCACCAGTGGGTGATGCTGCTGAATATATTTTGCCAGCGGTATCAATGTTGGGGTGTCGTGGGTGATGGGTCATAGAAAAGCGATACCTTATGACCCACCCCCCATGACCTGTCACTTTTCCTAGGTAGGAATGTGCGATCTACCAGGAGTGAAGGGCCACTACAGCATGTAATTGAGCTTTATATTGATGTTCTGACCTGGGCCAGCTAAAAAGACAGCCGAATCAGAAAACCGTGGTGGCCCCGTCATAATACGAGGGTTACGAGAAAAACCGAACCCCTCCGTGGGAATGCCAATGCCATTCCGATTGAGAACACCGTCTCCGTTGGCATCATGGAAGACCGCAATGGCATAGCTGCCAGAATTTAGGTTCTTAAAGGTAATCTGAGGGGCGTTTGCCTTGAGACACTTAGCCTGAGTTGCCCCAGAACTGCTAGTCGGGAAGCCCTGCGCCTTGGAAAAAAGACTCAGACAGAGCTGGCCTTTTTGGCTGCGAAATCCGTTGACTTTAACCGTTAAGCTTGTATTAGAGGCCGTCGCAGGCTGCTGCAATCCGATAGAGGATGCGCCGATTAACAAAAAACAAGCGCCGATGCGCCCAAACCGATACCGTTTTTGACTTGACATACACACACAGTTGAACTTCTAATCGAAACCCTTAAACCACTTTGATTTAGGAGCGTTTAAGGCCGCTGTAACCTGGTCTAGATAAATTTAATGCAATCTTGCTTTTGAAATCAATGAATATCGGTTGAATTTATATGGGTTTGAATGGTGAGTAAGACTCGGTGGGGGTGGATTAGTTCCCTCTTTGTTTGGGCTTTGATGACATGGGTCTGTCTTGGCGCTCCTGCCTTCGCTCAGGCAGAGGAAGATGTTTCACTGCAGATCGCTTCGGTATATACCCAAGTATTGAATCACTCCAAAAGCTTTGCCCTGGCCCCCCCAACTTGGGGGGAGAGTACCGAGCGGTTGGATTGTTCTCCCCAGAGTTGGGTCGGGGAGGGGGACAAATTAAAGGGAGACTGGTTAGGGTTAAGCGAAAAATTGCTAAAAAGGTGTGTACACAGCCAATTGCAGGTCGTTAGTCAATCTCAGTCTCTGCCAGAGTTGTGGGCGGTGCCTCAATTCACGCTGACGGACCAAAACGGGCAGTCACTCAAGCAGCAAGATCTGCGAGGCCAGGTGTGGGTTGCCAGTTTTATTTACACGAGCTGCCCAGATGTTTGCCCGTTGATTACTCGACAGGTGGCAGCGCTTAGGGATGCACTGGCGGCGTCTCAATTATTGGGCGATTCTGTTCGGTTGGTTTCATTCACGGTGGACCCAGAACGGGATAGTCCGGCTGTGTTGCAGACCTACGCACAGAAATTTAAGGCAGAGAACCCGAAGCGGTGGGCTTTTCTAACCGGAGATTCTGATCAGATGAGAGCGCTCTTAGTGGATGGATTTCATTTGATTGTGGAACCCAATGCTCAGGCAGTCATGGGGGATCACGCCCCCGCTCAGATGGCTGCAACGGGGGACATTGCCCACTCGAATCGAGCGATGATCGTTGATCGCTGTGGGCAGGTGAGAGCGATTCATCCGGTGTTAGATCCTGATCGTTTCAAGCAGTTAGTTAGAGATCTGACTGCCGTCGTTCAAGAGACTGGGACGTGCGATCGCATCCTCTAAAAAAGACAGATGCAGTCTCTATTAGAATGGAGCTACCCAGGGGAGAAAAATGGAGAGGCCACCATGACTGTTGCCACGCAAAAACGCATGAGCCTTGAGGAGTATCTGATTTATGACGATGGTACCGATATCCGCTGTGAGTTGGTGGATGGGGTCTTAGTCGAGATGGGATCTGAGAATCCGTTCAATGTGAAAATCGCTGTCTTTCTACTGGCTTATTTTCTGCAAGAGATGGGCTGCCCCTATTCTCGTTTAGCCATCGGGCATC
Source organism: Thermosynechococcaceae cyanobacterium (assembly GCA_049683515.1). Classification (GTDB taxonomy): domain Bacteria; phylum Cyanobacteriota; class Cyanobacteriia; order Thermosynechococcales; family Thermosynechococcaceae; genus RCC1774. The sequence goes on from JBAUJD010000193.1 coordinate 12,334, forward strand.
AGATTGGCGTGAGTTCGACCAAGGCCACCGCGCGACAGCCAGATTTAATTGTCCACAGCGATCAATCGGATACGGCAATTGTGGCAGATGGGAAACTCCTTAGAGCTGGATCGCCTGCCCCCCTGCTTGTGGTGGAGGTGGTTTCCAATAGCAAGGAGGATAAGCGATCTTACAATCGAGACTATGTTGAAAAGTCTGCTGAATATGCAGAGATTGGCATTCCTGAATACTGGATCATTGATCCCGATCTGGCCCTGGTCAAGGTTGGCCGTTTGACGGATGGTGCCTATCAGTTTCAAGATTTTACTGGGGATAACGCGATCGCTTCTCTGACCTTCCCAGACCTGAACCTGACGGCAGCAGAAGTTCTGAATGCGGGGCTGTGAACTGCCCCTGTAAAGATCTCATGATTGATTTAGAACTCTGTCTCAGCGCCAGTTCGGTAGGTTTGGAGCGTCGCCCAATCATTGCTTATTCGTGGTGTGAACCCAGCAGCTATCCCCAATTCCCAGTAAGATAGGGGGCGAGTTATTTTGAATCTCTATGAGCCAAACCTACCGAATCACGCTTCTCCCTGGCGATGGCATTGGGCCTGAAATTATTGCGATCGCAACCACTGCCCTCAACACAGTAGGTGCACAAACCGATCTCACCTTCGAGTTCAAAGAAGCGCTAATCGGCGGAGCCGCTATCGACGCTACAGGTGGCCCCCTCCCGGAAGAAACGCTGCAGGTTTGCCGGGACAGCGATGCGGTTCTGTTAGCGGCCATTGGCGGTTATAAATGGGATTCACTGCCGCGTGATCTACGTCCTGAAACGGGGCTGCTAGGTCTCCGAGCTGGCCTGGAACTCTTTGCCAATTTACGACCGGCCCAGATTTTGCCCCAGCTCATTGATGCCTCTAGCCTGAAGCGAGAGCTGGTAGAAGGCGTCGATATTATGGTAGTCCGTGAACTGACCGGCGGCGTGTATTTCGGTCAACCCAAGGGCGTGTTTGAAACCGAAACGGGTCTCAAGCGTGGCGTTAATACAATGGCCTATACCGAAGCCGAAATTGATCGCATTGGTCGGGTAGCCTTTGAAACCGCTCAGAAGCGGGGCGGCAAGCTCTGCTCTGTGGATAAGGCTAATGTGTTAGAGGTGTCGCAGTTATGGCGCGATCGCATCATCGCCCTGTCTGCCGACTACCCCGACGTAGAGCTATCCCATCTCTATGTCGATAACGCTGCAATGCAGCTTGTGCGTGCCCCTAAGCAGTTTGACACTATTGTGACCGGCAACCTATTTGGCGATATTCTTTCAGATATTGCAGCGATGCTTACCGGCAGCATTGGCATGTTGCCCTCGGCTAGCCTTGGTGCGACCGGCCCCGGCGTCTTTGAACCGGTACATGGGTCTGCGCCAGACATTGCCGGTCAAGATTTAGCGAATCCACTGGCGCAGGTGCTGAGTGCTGCGATGATGCTCCGCTACGGCCTCAATCAGCCGCACGCTGCTGATCTGCTTGAGAAAGCCGTATTAGCAGTATTAGAGCAGGGCTATCGAACCGGCGATATTCAGTCTCCGGGCACTACTCTAGTGGGCTGTAAGGCAATGGGTGAGGTGCTTCTTAAGAATCTAACGCAGGCTTGAGAAAATAAATGAAGGTGTCCGATGAGACGTAAGTTGCTGTCCGTACTTCTCATTATTTTGGTGAGCATCGGGAGCGTAAGCTGTAGCCTCATTGCTGCTAATCAGCCGATTTCGCCAATGGCTTTGCAGGAAAAAATTGAGGCTCAGTCTGCGCCCACCATCTTAGACGTCCGCTCTGATAGTGAATATGAGGCGGGGCATGTTCCGGGGGCTATCAATATTGAGTATCGCCAATTGCCCCAGCGCTTGAATGAACTGCCGGTGGCGAAGGGACAGCCTATCGTGGTGTATTGCGAGACGGGGGTAAGGGCTGCTATTGCTAGCACCACCCTAACGACGGCTGGATATAAACCCATCTTACAATTGACAGGCCACATGAAAGCTTGGCGGGCCGAAGGTTTACCTGTTGAAGTTATCAACTAGAAACCTACTGTAGGACGTCATGCTAGAACGGATTAGAAGCTATGTTCAACTAACGCCAACGATTGGCACCTCCGGTCAACCTACCCCTGATCAGTTTGGCTCCATTGCAGATGCGGGATATCAGGCCGTTATCAACTTGGCACTTCCCGATTCTGATCATGCGCTGGTCAATGAGGGTAATAT
>JBAUJD010000194.1:0-6284 GCA_049683515.1 Thermosynechococcaceae cyanobacterium
GGGTTATGGCCTAAGACGCTAGAATGTGCCGACATTGGGCATCAGAACTAGCTCTTCGATCACGGCATGCTGCGGCAGTTGCACCGCGCCCAAAATCGCCTGAGCCACGTCATCTGGGGAGAGCATAGCCGAGCGATCAAAGTCAGCATCAACATCGGGGTTATCCCACAGAGACGTATTAACAGCCCCAGGACAAATTGCCATGACTCGAATGCCGTGGGCACGCTCTTCTAGGGCCAGGGTCTTTGTCAAAGCCATCAGCCCAAACTTACTAGTGCAGTAAGCGCCCCACTGACTAAAGACTTGACGCCCACCAATGGACACAACATTGATGATGGTGCCCTGGCCGCAAACTCGCATACTCGGCAGAACCGCTTGAATGCACTGCAAGGGGCTGGTCAGGTTGAGATTTAAGACCGACTGCCAATCTGCCAGGGGCATATCGAACAGATCTGCGGTATATCCTATGCCGGCATTGTTGACCAAGATATCGACAGAGCCAATCTCTGCCACTCGATAGGCAACTTGCTCAACGCGAGCGAGATCAATGCTGTAGGCCTGTGCTTTGACGCCCAATGCCTGTGCCTCTTGCACAATGGGCTGGAGCGTCTTTTCTGAACGCCCGACTAGGGCAAGGTCGATGCCAGCTTTCGCAAAGGCAAGAGCCGTTGCGCGGCCAATACCGCTGCTTGCCCCTGTAATCAGGGCACGCTGTTGATGGGGGGAGGTCATTAATTACGCGTTAAAAACTTTAGTTAGGGTGATGATACGCCTGTGAGCTTGACGATTAGTGGCTAAGTTATGGAGCGGCTCACTTAGAGCCTGTCAAGAAACAGGCATAGATTCGTCGCTTACTCTTCAGTCAAATGTTACGTCTCAGCGCAGAATGCTTGATTTGTTAATAAATATGTCGGTCCTTATATCTTACCACTGCATTTAAATCTCTGTGGCGACCGCCTAGGGGGCAATTTCAGTGAAGACACCCATCCGACGAAATTTATCATATCTCAAGTCTCGCCGTTCTTGGCCTGAAAGCCGCCACAGCTCATCTAGAGACGTTAGCAGCGTCTGCTTCAGCGTTTGTGCTGCACCAATGGGGTTGCCGTGGGCACCCTCTGGTGGTTCCGGCAGAATTCGATCGATTAAACCAAGGTTAAGCAGATCTTTGGCTGTGATCTTGAGGGCGTCTGCCGCCTTTGGCCCTTGCTGGGCATCACGCCAAAGAATGGCGGCACAGGCCTCAGGGGGCGCAACGCTATAGATAGAGTGCTCAAACATAAAGAGGCGATCGCCCACCCCAATTCCCAAGGCTCCACCCGAGCCACCTTCACCAATGACGGTGCAGACAATGGGTACATCAAACTGAAACATTTCTCGCAAGTTACGTGCAATAGCTTCTCCCTGCCCAAACTGCTCGGCTTCGAGACCTGCCCAAGCGGCTGGGGTATCAATAAAGGTCAGAATCGGTAAGTTAAATCGATTGGCATGTTCCATCAAGCGCAGTGCCTTGCGATAGCCGCCGGGAGACGCCATCCCAAAGTTTCGAGCCACGTTATCCTTGGTATCGCGTCCTTTTTGGTGACCCAAAATCAGGACGGGCTGACCTGCAATCGTGCCTATACCTCCCACAATTGCCGGGTCGTCTGTCCCTTGGCGATCGCCATGCAGTTCCATCCAGTCATCGGTGATGGCTTGAATATAGTCGAGGGTACTAGGACGCCGGGGATGACGGGCAAGCTGCAGCTCTTGCATCGGTGTTAGGCTGCTAAAAATCTCTTGGCGAAGCTGACTGGCTCTAGCCTCTAACTGCTGCAGTTGTTCAGACACATCCACATCACTGTGCTCTGCTAATTCACGAATTTGGTCAATTCGTGCCTCCAATTCAGCCAGAGGCTTTTCAAAATCAAGGAGCTGCGGTTTACGCTTTGAAGCAGTCATGAACCTATGCCTTAGCCAACAAAAAACACTAGAGCGCCCCTACTATCCCTAGCGAGTCCGGCTCTTAAACAAACGTTCCCGTCTGTTAGTAGTATACGCTACTGTTTTTCCTTCCCCGATAGAGAAGGTGAATAAAAACGACGTCACTCGCCCCCTTGAAAGACAATGCTCTCAGTGAGTCGGAATGGACAAAAGGGCGAACGAGGGGAATCGAACCCCCGAATGGTGGAACCACAATCCACTGCCTTAACCACTTGGCTACGCTCGCCATAGCGTCTATGACTATAGCATCTGAATCTAATTTGGATCTAGATGTTCAAAACAGACCGCTAAGATAGTCCCAGGGGGAAGCATGGACCAAGCCCCCTTTGTTGATCCGTTCATCCACTACAAAGCAACAACTCCTATGGCTGCCATCACTGCCGCCAAAAGCCTCCGCTATATCGGCGCAACCGTCATGGGTGCGGCCAGTATTGTCCTGGTACTCACCAATCCTAGCGAAATCGCCTATAGAGAGTTTGCCACGCAGCAAACGCTAAATTTACTGCTCCGTGATATCTGCCAAACCAATCAACCGAGTTCTAAAACCTTAGAAAAGCTGTGGGGGAATAGTTGTGAGACCTTATCTGTTAAAGGGGCTGTAGAGGTTGAGCAATTTGTGACCCACAATACTCAACGGCAAAATTTAATCCTTTGCAGCCTTTACATTACAGAGCTGCCTCTCTATTCCCTAAAGGTGCTCGGTATTTCAAATCATTTTATTGTGATCTCATTTGGAGCCTCACAATAATCGTGCCTTTCCCTGTCTGAGGACCGTCCACTGCTGGTTATCGGTCCATGCAATCACCGTCGAGGGTGTGGGGACGGCTGAGGGAGGCAGCGGCCAAGTCAGGGGGACAAAAACCTCTGGGAATTGGGTCTGAATGTCGTCTAATAACAACAGCGGAGGCTGATGAGAGCGGTTAATGCTGGTGGTGACCAGGGGGCCGGTCTGCTGCAGAATGATTTGGGCCAAGGGCCATTGAGGGACACGCAGGCCAATCGTATGGCTGTTGGCATTGACGGTGCTTGGCACTAGATCGCTGGCGGGTAAAACGAGCGTTACAGCCCCCGGCCAGTAGCGCTCAGCCATCTGTTGCCAAACCTGATGATCCTGTAGACTGCCCTGCACAAAGGGCCACAATTCGGCAGAGCTAGCCGCCATCAAAATCAAAGGTTTCTCTGGGGGGCGCTGTTTGGCTTCATAAATCGCCGTCGCGGCAGTGGGTAGAGCCGCTAATGCGGGTACGGTGTCGGTGGGGAAACTGAGCAAATGTCCTGAACGAGCCGCGACAAGCAGAGCAGCCATAGAAATCTGGGGCATTGCAGTCAATGGGGTAAGGAGCAACGGGTAATCTGAAAACCAATATAGAATTGAGCAGTCCGCTCTTCTGACATTGTTACCCAGTCTGCATGAATTCCTGCACAGATGTTTTGATCCTTGGTGGTGGCACGATGGGCCTGGCTACAGCCATTGAACTGGCCCGTCAAGGTGTTAAAGTGACCATCCTTAGTCGCAACTTCAAAGAATCGGCGGTTCATGCAGCGGCTGGCATGTTAGCCCCCCAGGCAGAGGGGCTGACGGCAGGGCCAATGCTCGATCTTTGCCTCCGCAGTCGGTCCATGTATGTCCAATGGGTTGATGGCTTGGAGCAATTGACCGGGCTAGATACGGGGTACTGGCCCTGCGGAATTTTAGCGCCCCTGTATGAGCAACTAGCCGAACCGCCCCTACCGGAGCAAAATTGGCTCACGCCGGAGGCTCTCCAGCGACAGCAGCCCGGTTTAAGTGCTGAGCTAACGGGAGGCTGGTGGTTCCCCGCAGATGCCCAGGTCAACAATCGAGCGCTTGCTCAAGTGCTGTATGCAGCGGCGCAACAATTGGATGTCAAAATCTGTGAAGATGTGACGGTAACGGTCATCAAGCACAACGGGCATCAAGTTTTGCAGGTCGATACAACCCAGGGTACATGGCAGGCGCAAACCTATATTTTGGCAACGGGGGCTTGGTCCGCTGATGTGCTGCCGGTTCCGGTTTTTCCGCGCAAGGGACAGTTGTTGTCGGTTCGCCCCCAAGAAACGGCCATTCACCTGAAGCATGTGCTGTTCGGCTCCGAAATTTACCTAGTACCGCGTCAGGATGGTCAAATTATCGTGGGAGCCACCAGTGAGGATGTCGGCTTTTCCTCCCACAACACTCCTGCGGGAATTCAGCAACTTTTAACGGCGGCCACCCGTCTCTTTCCGGCGATGGCGGAGTACATCATGGAAGAGTTTTGGTGGGGGTTTCGGCCTGCGACACCGGATGAGCTACCGATTCTGGGGACAAGTCCCTATGAAAATTTAATCCTGGCAACAGGACATTATCGCAACGGCATTCTGTTAACGCCCATTACTGCAGCACTGATCGCTCAACTGGTCGTGGAACAAACCATCGATCCGTTGCTTAAGTCTTTTAGCTATCAGCGCTTTAATGCCTTTCAGGATTCGTCAGTTCCACCCTCGTTGGCGACCACTACATAAATTGGGGACGGTGCTGTTGAGTTTGGCTGCAGAGGGTTTCTAGGGCTTCCCAATCACGGTTCTCAATGAGTTGGGTTAAATGATCAAGGCTCTGGCGATAGCTCGTTAAAGATCGCAGCAGTTCATCGCGATTGTACTCAGCCATCATTCGGGTCAGTTCTGGGTTGCCGCCGCCCACGCGACTGGTGTCACGAAAGCCTGAACTGGCTAAAGACTGAGCTAGGTTAAGGACTGCTGGATCTGTTTCGCTCAGGCAGGCTACGATCAGATTGGTACTTGCGATCGCAGGCAAATGAGAAATCCAGGCCACCGCTCGGTCATGGTCAGTGGGTGAACACTGATACACCGTTCCGCCCAGCGTTTTCACTAAATTATCCACAATGTGGATAACTCTTGCAGGCGTCTCAGAGACTGGGGTTAGCACATAAGCATTGCCCTGAAACAGATCGGATTGTGCCGCCTCAATTCCCGCTGCTTCGGTTCCTGACATGGGGTGTCCCCCCAAGAAGTAGGGCCAAAGGGGACTGAGTGTTTTTACAACCGATGCTTTCACCGAGCCGACATCAGTCAAAATCACATTAGATGATAGATGGGGGACCAGTTGTTCCACCACCTTCTGCATCGCCCCCAAGGGTGTACAAATAAAAATAATTTCTGCTGCGGCTAAGAAAGACAAATCGCAGCTTGCCTGATCAACCGCTCCTCGCTGGAGCGCTAACTCACAGGTTTTAGGATTTCTGCTCACGCCATAAATTTGATGGCCTAGGGTACGAAAATCCAGGCCCAGAGAACCGCCAATCAGTCCCAGGCCGACAATGCCAATCTTCATAAATGATCCCGTACCCACTGTCGAAACGATCGCATCGCTCGATTGCGTCCCTCAACTTGACTCTGCTTAACATAGGCTGGAATGGCGTTCTGCAGCGACCACCCTGAGAATGTGGGGCTTTCATGAACTTCGACGTATTGCCCATTCTGAAGGTGGTACATGCGAATGGTCTGCCCCACCCGTCGCCACAGCTCAGGTACACCCAGCGCGGCATAGGTTTCTGGATGGGTGCGAGAGGTGATATCGATTTCTAAAGCAAAATCTGGTGGTGGGTCTGTCGTCAAATCTAGCCGTTTTTTACCGCGCACAGCGGCCTCGTTTTGAATATAAAAACACTGGTCGGGTTCAATGCCCGTCAACATATCTGAGTTTTTAAACGTGGTTGAGCCGAGGGTGAGAAATTCAATATCAAGCTCTTCTAGCAATGCTTTGAGCAAGTCACCAATGATTTCTTTATCCGATTCATGTTCGGGTAACGGAGCCATAATTTCTAGCAAGCCCTTGTCATAGGCAACCCTCGTATTGCGGTGTTCTCCTAGTTCTTCGAGGATGGCCTCAAATTCAGCCCAGTTCACATCATGGAGGAGCAGCCTCTGTCCGGGAGGCACATCCAACTGGCGGAGCTGCAACATAACCATCACAATTGACCTTAATGAACGAAAGGCAACACCTCAATCATATGCCCTACTCTAGGGAACTGCTGAGATGCTGATATTTGCAGGGGTGACATGACCTCACCGATTCTCTTGAGCCTATTTGGGTAGACACTCAGGACTTCCGTAGAATAGAGCAGCAACTCTAAACTATCTAGTTCCTTCGCAGTCCTCCAACCAAGCTTTCAGCTATGGTTGGTGGTGTCGCGGAGCGTGACCATCGGGAACAATAGCGCAATGCCTACATCAAGAATGCTAGAGTGTAGGCATGTTGAATATGACGTGGGAATTCAAGCTAGAGC
>JBAUJD010000195.1:0-5420 GCA_049683515.1 Thermosynechococcaceae cyanobacterium
CTATAAGCTCCTGTATGTTTTTCCCGTCAGTAAACAGGTAACCGGTTTTGTCTTTCCCAAGGCCGAAACCACAGATGCTTTTCCGCAAATTATTCCTTGGTCCAGCGAAAGTCAAGGGGCTATTTCACGATTTGCAGGGGTGAATCCAGTGGTTCGTCAGTCAGGGGGAACCTCAGGCGTTGGCTTGGCATCGGGGTTAGGATTTATCTGGAAGCCCAGTGACAAGGTGAATTTAACCGCACTGTACGGGAGCGTTTCTGCTCCGATTGTGACGGGCGATCTCTCGACGGGCAATGCATTAGGCTCCGGATTTTTACCCAGCGATCAGTCTAGCTACATCGCGGCGGCACAATTAACCTTCAGTCCCACTAAGAATCTGGACACAGCCCTGAACGTTGCCTACGCCCAGCACAACGTCAACATTTTAGGGACGGGGTTAGCCTCCTCTGGGATTGATGGCTTTCGCGGGGGTGATATTTTTGCCCTGCCTGGTTTAGATCTCGGCCAGCGGGTACAGGTGATTGGTTTAGGGGGAACGGTGACCTATCGGATCACGCCCAAAATAGCGTTATCTGCCTATGGCGCTGGATTTTTTGTCGATAATGTCAGCGGTGGGCGAGCCCTTGCGACAGGAGACCCAGTGAATGCCAATGGCAGTGCAGCCTACACCAGCTTTATGGGTGGGATTCACTTTAGCGACGTATTTGCAGAGGGCAATACGGCAGCGCTGATTGCCGGTCAGCCGCTCTATGCCGAGTCTACCGGTGGCTCAGCCGCTATTTCGCCAGATATTCCTGGGGTCTTTAACTCTGCTAGACCCTTTCACATCGAGGGTTACTACCGCTTTAAGGTGAACGATAATATCAGCATCACCCCCGGCGTGTTTGCTGTTTTTAACCCCGAATCGAATAGTGAGAATAGTACTGCAGTTGTCGGTGTAGTACGCGCTAGTTTTACCTTCTAAGTTCTGCACCCACAGCGCACTTGTTTCACAACGAGTGCGCTACGTCTTGATTCAAGAGACAAAGTGAGGCATCACCTGCGCGGAGGTTAACAGCCCGCACATGCCTTGCTGGTGCAATATCACACCCGCTTTGAGATAGCCAAAGGCGGGGCCGCAAACATTGGCCGCCATGCTCGTTTCATCACCGAGGGTAAAGGTATGGGTCGAAATCTTGCCCTCAAAAGTGCGCCCTGTGATTTTCACGTTTGTACTCAAGGGCTTGGTCGCATTGCGAGTATCGACCACACCGCCGACGGTGACGCGATCGCGACTACAAATTCCGGCCATCTCTAGAATCACATCATCGGCATGCTCCATATCTTCTAGCGTTAACAGGCCGTCTGTTTCTTCTAGCAGCTTCTCTACGTCTGCATCCGTCATGGCCTGGGCCTGAGCAATGGTGTATCCCGGCAAGTGACCAATATCTTCGCGAATGGTGGCGCGATAAGCTTCCCAGTTACCGATGCCGACGCCGAAGGTAATCTTGATGCCGTGAATTTCGGCGTAGCTCTGAGCCGCGAGAGCTGCCGCTGCCGTTAATAGCCCTGGGGTGGCTCCGCAGCCGGTTACATAGGTAATTCCTGCAGTCTTGAGGTCAGCCTGTAGTTCAATGAGCTGCTCGACGGCGCTGGTGCGTTTGATAGCATCGACTAGAACACCTTGCCAGCCAGAGGCAATAAACTGTTTGGCGACACTCGCCATAAAGGTATTGGGCAAGTTAGGAAGGGCCAGAAAAAAGCCAGCCACAGTCTCGCTCTGCTCAATTAGGTCTGCAATACTTTGTTCACTGAGGACCCCGCTGGGTTCCAGATATCCTAATGACCCTTGGGTTTGATAGGTTGCGATCGCACTGTTCAAATCAAGCCCTTCAGGGCTATGGGCGTATCCCTTTTTGTCTGCCGCCGCCACCAATCGCATCTGCTGCTTAGGGGCCAACAGGTGGGCCGCCGCCTGACCGAGGCCACCAAAGCCCAAGACGCCCACTGGAATTGGATTGACCTGATTCGTCACTTGCATTGAGTTCCTATACGCGAATATGCCCCAACCATTATCAACCCAGAAGGGGATGCGATCGCAAACTCACGCATAGGACAGCCTCTTCAAACGACCCAGCAATACCTCCTTTACCAGTACTTAACAAATATTCATGCACCCTCATCCCTTGACGCCCACAGGAACTGAGTAGAAATCCTCATTAAAGTAGCTGCTTTTGCAAATAAAAACTTTTATTATGATTTCAATTCGGTTCGTAACGTTTTAGGTGCGTTAGGTTTATAAAAATAAGAGCATCAGGCTCACATCGCTTCAAGTTGTCCATTACTGCAGCACCAGCATGGAAACCCTAGAATTTATCATTCATCCCAATGGTCGTGTTGAAGAGAAGGTGACAGGAATCGTGGGAGCCTCCTGCGCCGAAGTCACTGCCGCCATTGAGGCGCAGCTCGGTCAGGTCGTCAGTTCTCAGAACACCTCAGAATTTTTTGCCCAAACAGAGACAGTGCAGCAGGGCGAAACCACTGCTGCCAAGGTCCACAGTCAGTGGTAGATCGGCTTGTCCACCTGCCTGACGAATACTCTATTGTTCGCTTATTTAAATAACGCTATGTCACACTTCAGCCAGATTAAAACTCAAATTCGTAACCTGCCTGCCTTAGAATCGGCCCTTGCTGACCTCGAACTATCCTGGAAGGCTGGCCCTCATCCTGTACGGGGTTATCAAGGGCAAACGCAAACGGCAGAGGTCGTCATTGAGCAAGAAAACGGGTACGACATTGGTTTTAGCAAAACAGGCGAAGCCTACGAACTCGTGGCAGACATGGATTTTTGGGATCAAGCCTGGTCTGTCAATCGATTCTTAGAGAAAGTCACCCAGCGCTACGCCTATCACACCGTTGTTAGCACGACAGCAGCACAAGGATTTCAGATTTCCGAACAAAAAGAGAACGCAGATGGCACCCTTCAGCTCGTTGTTCAGCGCTGGAGTTCGTAGCCCATGGCTAGCCCTTCTGAACCGTTTCAGTCTCTAGCTCCTTCAGACGCTAACCACAATCGGTCTGGCCTAGAGCCAGAGTTAGGAGGGCAGCTTCGTCACCACCCTGAGCGCACCGGTCTAGAACCAGAACTGGGCGGAGTACTCAGACAAAAGGGGGTCTACGTTGATGAACCCACCTGTATTGGCTGCAAGCACTGTGCCCACGTAGCCCGCAACACCTTTTATCTTGAACCCCTTAACGGTCGTTCGCGGGCATTCCGACAAGATGGTGACCCTGAACACATTATTCAAGAAGCCATAGACACCTGCCCTGTCGACTGTATCGAGTGGGTGGACTATACCGAGCTAAAGAATCTAGAGAGCGATCGCAAATTTCAAACCGTCAATATTCTCGGCTCACCCGTCCCCGCGACCTATAAGCGACGCCAAAAAAGACGCCCCCAACAGTCAACTCAGCAATCGTCCTGACTTTTTGGTTTGGATGCTTCAACTATCCTGCCGCTTGACTAGGGCAGCCAATCATAACCTCATTGGTTTTTGGGTAAAGCTCTAGTAACTTGAGGAAGCCTTCACGATTAAAGCTTCTTGGGTCGCTACGGTTCCCCGCTCGATCCACCGCTTGATGTGTCGTAATCCGCTCGACAGGCACCCCTGTCTTAGCAATGAGCCAAGCTAGCGAGTAGTATTGGGCACTGGTGTAGCCGCTATGGGCTTTGAGGCCATCCCGATAACCATCGACAGGACTGACCAACGAGATATGGTAGGCAAAATTATTGACCGAGGACGAGAGGGACGGGTTGGTGGTTACTGTCTCGTTACCATTAGGGCTAGCAAAGACTGAAGTCCCGGCACCGAACGCTCGTTTATCCGGTGGTACCAGATAGTAAATGGTGCCATCCGTCATAATCAGGGTGTGGTAGCTGACCTGTTGCGAACTTTTGGGATGATAGGTGCTAAACAGTCTCAGCGTCTGGGGACCCGAAATCACGGTTTCATGCAGTACCACAATGGGCGGGTGATACGCCGGTTTGCCAAGGAAGTCATAGAGATATCGCTCCCCAAAGTTGGTGGGGTTCGCCAAAGAAACCCGTTCAACGGGCTGATGCTGGGCAACGAAGTCAAGTGCCTGCTGAGAGACATTAGTGCGGGTTGCTTCCGCTGAAAGTCCCGGAGGTCCGGGTTGCTTCCGAAAGCGATCTAGCGTAATTTGCCCCGGTGTAAATCGAGTTTCTACATTGATATCGACAGGTTTTTGCGGCGGTCGGGTCAAACAGCCTTGTACCGGAATACCTGGCGCGGCTTGGGCGAGCAAAGCATCAGAATGGGAAGGCTGGCGACTTGCTAAATAGGCCTGACTCGGCAGCACCCCCACAGATATCAGCGCAACACTTGATAAGCCATAAAAAACAAACCCAAATTTCCGATGCATACTATCCCTGAACCGATATCTGATCTAGCCATCTAGAATAGACCACCGTTGGACACAGACGTTACGAATTTGACTAGAGCTTTCGGCGTGAGGCGCTCTTGCCTAAGCTTGTTCTGGCTCGGCTACCTTGAGAGCAGGCATGGGCATACCTGTTGCTGCCGCGAGTTCCGCTGGCGGTGCCTGACGGCTAGCTGCCGCTAAATACTCACCCGTGAGAATGGGAGGAACCACCTTCATTTGATGGGTTGTGCTGTAATAGCGGTGGGTTTGAGCCAACTGACCGCGTTCACGAACATCTTCGTTAGAGATCTTTTTGCGTAGCTTCACAACGGCATCCATAACCGCTTCGGGGCGAGGCGGACAGCCCGGTAGATAGACATCAACCGGAATGAGCTTATCAACACCTCGCACGGCTGAGTAAGAATCGGAGCTGAACATACCACCGGTGATGGTGCAGGCACCCATGGCGATCACATACTTTGGCTCAGGCATTTGCTCATAGAGACGCACGAGTGCTGGAGCCATTTTCATGGTGACGGTTCCTGCCGTGATCAGCAGGTCAGCCTGTCTAGGACTAGAACGAGGTACCAAGCCGAAACGATCAAAGTCAAAACGGGAACCAATCATAGCTGCAACTTCAATAAAGCAGCAGGCTGTCCCGTAGAGCAGCGGCCACAGACTCGACAGTCTGGCCCAGTCGTAGAGGTCGCTCACGGAAGATAGAATGACGTTCTCAGCCAGCTCTTGGGGGAGTTCAGGCTGTGAGATGGGGTATAGAATTTTCGCGTTTGAATCAGCGGTCGATGGAGACATGGTAATTACGAAACCTGCGTCACGATGGTCAGTGAGGGAGCTATCAGTGGAGCTATCATTTGCTACCTCTTAATGTAACAACAGTTTTACATGAATTGTTCCCCTGATTGATGAACATCGGTGTGTTGATTGGGGCTTCGATGCACGGGTGGGGGACTTTGAAGAGGGATGCGATCGCACAA
>JBAUJD010000196.1:0-2989 GCA_049683515.1 Thermosynechococcaceae cyanobacterium
AGCTAAGGTCATCTACACTTGCTATGAATCACTTTAAATGGCAAGGTGCGGGTGGCCTTTGGCGATTAGTCTGTGTTATGGCTCTAAATATGCATCGCTTCTCCCAGACCGCCAGAACAACTGGAACTTACGTGGTTTTAATTGCGATCGCAACCATCATGTTAATTCCATTGCTTTGGTTGACGCTGACGGCTTTTAAACCCGCTAGCGAGAGCATTTTCCCGCAAACAGAGAATATCGTTCAATTCTTTCTAGATTTAAGCCCCAAACAGCCCACTTGGGATAATTTTGTCCGTGTTTTGTGCAATGACCAAGCCCCTAACTGGGATAGCTGCATGACGGCTCTCTTTGCCATCGATAGCCCCCAACCCTTCGGACGCTACTTTCTCAATAGCTTTTGGATTGCTACGTTAACGGTTACCCTAAACCTTTTATTTTGCTCCTTAGCGGCCTACCCCCTCGCCAGACTAGACTTTGCTGGCAAAGACTGGATTTTTACGGCAGTAGTCTCCACCATCATGATCCCCTTCCAAATTGTGATGATCCCGCTGTACGTTTTGACCGTCAAGCTAGGGTTGAGTAACACCTACCTAGGCGTTATTTTCCCGACTATCGCCTCTGCCTTCGGCATCTTTCTGCTCCGTCAGGCTTTTCAGGGGGTGCCTAAAGAACTTGAAGAAGCCGCCCGCATTGATGGCTGCACCGAGCTAGGAATCTGGTGGCATGTCATGCTGCCCTCCGTTCGCCCCGCCCTCGTAACCCTGGCAATCTTTGTATTTATTGGCTCTTGGAGCGAGTTCCTATGGCCGTTGCTGATTTTGGATGAAGTGTCGGCCTATACCCTACCACTGGGGGTCGCCAGACTCGCCAGCCTAGACTCCATTGACTGGCGCTTGACCGCAGCGGGGTCGGTCATTTCCATTGCGCCGATTTTGCTGTTCTTCTTAATTATGCAGCGCTACATTGTGCCCTCTGAAGTAGGGAGTGGCCTCAAGGGCTAATCGCTCTTGATAGCAAAGGCTAAATTTAGGCTTCAATTTGATTGAGATCATGGTTTGATCGGTAGAGCAAACATTAGAGGACAAAGCAAGGATGGTCGTAACACTGATCCAAGGTGGGCTAGAGGTCACGTCAACATCTTTCGCCCCTGAGGGGCTTGGGCAGATCATACTTCACCTGACTCCGCTGGCCCAAACCTATCAAGATAACCTCGGTGCAAACCTACAGGGAGCCTGGGATAACTTTATCCAGTCCGGTCAGGTGTGGGCGCTACTGATCGGGTTTGTCGTGGGCTACATTTTTCGCAGCATCACCTCCTACTAGATCGACCTTTAACCGCCGTTGCCCTTTTCGAGGGGCCAGATCGGGAGTGAGATCGTGACCGTTGTTCCCTTTTCCATCGATGACTCAATCCGTAATGTTCCTTGGTGAGCTTCAACGATGCGGTTGGTAATCGCAAGGCCAAGACCATTGCCAGAGGGTTTAGTGGTGTAAAACGGCTGCGTTAATTTGGAGATCATCTCGACGGGGATTGGCTCACCACCATTATGAACTTGAATTGCAACCACATTGTCGCTCGGTTCAACCCGCCATTGAATCGTCTCACCGGGCATCACGGCTTCACAGGCATTGCTAATCAAATTGATAAACACCTGACGCAGTTTATCGCGATCGCCTGCAATGATCACCGGCTCAGCGGCTGGTTCTATCTGCAGCTCTCGTTCTGCCATCTCAGGAATCGCCAAAATGGAGTCCATACTGTCCGTCATCAGGGCGTTAATATCTAGCGCAGTGAGATTAAGCGTTGGTTGCTTGGCATAGAGCAAAATCTCATTGAGTAATCGCTGCAGTCGCTCGGCCTCTTCTAGGGCCAGAACCAGACGCATCTGAAACGGCCCCGTTAGCTCCATACGCTTGAAGGCGTTCAGGCCCATGAGTACCGTCGTTAGAGGATTACGAACCTCATGGACAATCATGGTGGCTAGTTCTCCGATCTCAGCCAGCCGTGCCGTTAATTGTTCTGACTCTTTTCGTTCAGTAATATCTCGGCTCAGGGCCAAGATATGCTGTTCACCGCTAAATTCAAATAGCCCTAAGCGCACCTCTACCGGGAAAGTGCTTCCATCTTGACGCTGATGAACACCCTCAAGGGTGACGGGACTCTCGGGGGTGAGTCGTTCCCAAAGATCGGCAAATTCTGCCGCAGTCAACTGTTTCTGAATATCAGGCACCGTCAGCGTCAGCAGCTGATCATGGGAATAACCAAGGTTGCGGCAGGCCTGTTGATTCACCTCAACAACTTGGCCTCGGACGTTAATGACGAAGATGGCATCAACAGCCTGCTCCACTAAAGCCCGAAATCGCTGTTCACTGGCCTTGCGCTGGGCTATTGCCTCTGAAATCTGCCCATACATTTGGCCGAAGGCCATGATCACATCCCCCAGCTCATCGTTGCGAGAGCTAGCCAGAGACTCAAACTGAGGTGTCGGCTGATCCTGGATCGCCACTTCCCCTACCTTGAGCAAATCGTTACGCAGCCGCAAGACCGGCGTAATCACGATGGTATACACCACAATCATGGTTGCCAGGGTAACAAAGGCCGAGATAATCAAAACCAGCAGCGCAATGCGACCGATGAAGGCATAAATTTCCTGCTGCACCTGAGTCGTATCGTGGCGAATAATCAGAATATACTTGCCCGCCAATGGCTCCATCGCCCAAGTTGAGTCGTAGCGATGCTGGGCGCGATTGAGAATGGAAGCACGGCGATCTTTAACCACCTGAACATAGGTCAGTTCAGGGGGTTCACCGAATTGACCGATGAGATCGCCATTGATGCGATAGAGCGCTCCGCCCAGCACAATAGGGTCTGTTTGAATTTTTTGGAGCTGCTTTAAAAGCATCTGATCAGAGGACATCGGAATCGAGCCCAAAATGCCAGAGGCCCGTGCCCAAGAGACTGCCCTCATCTGATGAAGCAGCTCTTGCT
>JBAUJD010000197.1:0-11607 GCA_049683515.1 Thermosynechococcaceae cyanobacterium
CTACATCCTACGCTATAAACGCTCAAGTGGGGATATAGGTTCCTTGCATAAATCCTCTCAAGGATACGCAAAAGATGTAAATTGTGCCGTGTATTTTTTCGCGCAGCCAGGAATGATTGCAAAGTTCCTGGCTCTATTGCTGCTATAACAGAGCCTGAAGTGCCCTTGATTTAATGAGTCCAGTCACCTGCTCGATCAAATCTGAGGTCGAAAACCCTTTGTTAAGGTAGGCGTTGGCCCCTAAGCGCTTTGCTTCTCGCCCCCACTCTTCCGACAGGCGCGAGGAAATCACCAAAATGGGCATTTCCATGCCGTCGGTACGGCAGCGATCGAGGAGGGTGAACCCGTCCATGTTGGGCATTTCAATATCGGTCACCAATAGAGCCGGAGGGCGATTCGACTGCAGCCAGTGCAGGGCTTCGAGGCCATCGGAGCAGGTGTGGGTGACAAAACCATAGGTTTGCAGGCTGCTCTCTAGACGGCGGCGCATCAGCGCGGCATCATCCACAATTAAAATCGTGGGAGCGGTGGCCGCGTCTTCGACTTGGGGGGTCGCGGTGGGCCGTGTTGCATGGGGCTGACTCTGAATGGCTTCAATGAGCGCGATGGGGTCAATCACTGAGGTGAGGCTACCATCGGACTGAAGGCTAACCCCCAGTAGTCCCGCCGGAACCGTGAGGGGGCTGGGAATGGGGTTGATGAGCATCGCTTCTTGACCGAGCAGATCATCTGCAATCAGCCACATCTCGTCGGCATCGCGGTCGGCATCTTGCCGGATTCTCAGGCACACCGCCGTCTCCGATAGCTCAGCCTGGGGCTGTTGCCAGTAGGTACTCAAATTAAAACCAGGGGCTTCTCCTCGTGCGGTGGCGACGGTCCATTGGCAGAGGGCGTTATCGTTTGCCATAACCTGAATCGAGCTTGCCAGAACCGTTTCACGAATCTCTTCAGCCGGAATCGCAACGGTCCGTTTACCGACCTGTAGCAGCACACAAGGGACCAAAAGCTGCGGGGCAGGCACCTCAATGGTAAAGGTCGATCCTTGACCCAGACGTGACTCTAGGTTCAGCCGTCCGCCCATCGCCTTAATCTGTCCGGCAACGACATCCATGCCCACACCTCGCCCTGAGACATCGCCAGCAACGCTACGGGAGCTAAAGCCAGGCTGACAAAGCACGGCCAACAGATCGCCAGTAGATTGAGTGTGCGTGAGTGGGAATCCTTTTTCCTGTGCCTTTTGTTGAATGGCCGCAGCATCAATGCCCCGTCCATCATCTTGTAGGGTCAAGCGATAGATGTTACCTCGGCGCTGCAGCGAAAGCCCGATGGTGCCTTGCACCGATTTACCCTGACTCATGCGCTCTTCGACAGACTCAAGGCCGTGGTCATAGGCGTTTCGCAATAGGTGCAAGAGGGCGGGCTCTAGCTGCTGAATTACCCCTGCATCTAGCTCTAGCTGCTCACCCCGAACGACGAGCTTGGCTGGCTTGTCGTAGCGATTGGTCAAATCTCGGATAATGGCTTTGGCACGGAGGCTGAGGTTCTTGAAGGGCAACAGACGAGTCGATTCGATACCATCTTTGAGCCGTAAGAGGTTGCGATCGAGCTGTCCCATCCCCGCAACGGTTTTCTGAGTCATGCCGTCAATCTCTCGACTCAGCTCAGACATGCGCAGGATGTTTTCGAGGAGTTGGTTGATAGTGGTATAGCCTTGGCGGTATTGCTCTAAAGAGGTGCCGTTAGCGGGATCTTGCTCATGACTCAAGCTGCGCAGTAGGGCATAGTCATCTTGCAACTGACGAAGGCGTGTAATGTACTGAGCGCTTTCTTGAGTCAGCGTCACCAACTGGGACATTTGGAAGGCCAGGGATTTAGAGGTTGTCAGCGTGGAACGGGCCGTGAGCAGTGTCTCCACCACTTGCTGTGCTGATTGGTCTAAACGCTCTAATGGGACTGGAATCTTGATTCGCCCTCTGAGGTCGGCCTCTGCGTTAGGAGTCGGTATTAAGTCTGGTTCAGCGATCGCAGGCTGTTCACTAGCGGCCACAGGGAATAGCCCCTGACTCCCGCTCGTGGTGGGGAAGAGTCCGGCTGGGGTCTCAAGATTAATGTCGCGGTCTAATGCTGTTGCGAGATCCTTGAGGTTTGTATCAATTAGATCGTGGATGGCGGCCTCACCTGGGGTCTCTATCGCTTCAAGGGCTGTAATCTCTAGGGCAAGGTCTTCTTCATCGTCTAGATTGAGAATGATGTCTGGTAGATCATGAATAGCAGTGGCTTCCTCTGTGCCGTCCTCAAGGTTAGACAGCGCTGAAACGAGATCTTCTGAGTCTAGAACGGCCTGCGGCAGCACCTCGATCCTGTCATTGGGACTGTCTTCGAGTTCAGACAGGTCGAGATCTGTCTCTAAGGCATCCGTCAATTCAGCGGAGAGCAGTTCGTCCTCAAAACCAGCCTCGTCTTCGTCGAAGAAAGCATCGTCTAGGTCCGATAGGTCTAGTTCTGACGCCAGAGCATCTGTCAAATCTACGCTCAGTTCTGCGGTGGCTGGCTCTGACACATCGGCACGCTCACTGGAGTCAGGCATCCCTTGAGGCGCAGGCTTAGGGCTAGGGATGTGCTTGGCAACTTCACTCAGGGCGGGGAGTTGCTCTAGGTCATAGTGACCGCTGTGCTTGGCACAATCTTTGAGCGCCTGAAAATAAAGGGGCCAAGCCTGACACCAAAGGTCACTCTCATTGATCTCAGCGAGGTCTTGCCCCCGAACGATCAGTGCCGTCCAGTCTTCGGCAAATTGAAGATCAACGCCAATCTGAGTGAGTTGTGATAAGGTCTGTTGGGCTTGCTGAAGCGTCTCAGCAGGGACGTTTTCTCCTGCTGAGAGCTGATTAATAGCCATCTCAAGGTCAAGAATCACCAGGTCAAATCCCTGTTCAGCGAATTCTTGATGAACCTGAGTGAGTTCGTTCCAGTCAGGGATGTAGCGCTGTTTGATCTGTTCGTGCAGGGTGCTGAGACGATCAAGGGTCGGCTGGATGGATGCGATCGCATCTTCTCCAGTCCCCTTCACGTCGATAGCGCTGCTGAGCAATTCCCCAGCCTCTAGTAGCATCTGATTAAGCTGCCCATCAAGGGACGGAGCCTGATCGAGGTAACGGAGATCAGAGAGTAAATCCTCAAGAACTGAGGCCGCCCTCAGCAAGGCTTCAGCCTCCACCGTGACCGCGCCCCCCTTGATGGTGTGAATCGCCCGATAAATATTCTGAATATCGGTGGTCCATGACTGAGCATTGAGCCGCTGCACGACCTCAAAGTAGGTCTGCAAATGCTGCTGCGTATCCAACGCAAACATCGCGCGCAATTCCTGCTGTAGCTGTGCTTCAGCCGCATCGATATGAGGTTGGGATGCGAAGGATGAGGGTTCAGGTGCGGTCATGGTGCCAACTCAATACAAGATTAACGGGGCTAAGGAATTAAGGTTAGGGGGGCTGTCGAAACGGGTCTTTGGGGCTGGTAATAGGTGATAGGTATATAGGTGATAGGGGGGACTTTGCCATTACCCATTACCTAAACCGACACAAGCTGTGCATCATCTGCGGAGACCTCTAAGGGGACGACATCAATCGTCTGTTCAACAGATGGTTGTTCCGCTGACTCTACGAATACCTCTTCAACCTGAACCTGGAAGAAGGCCACCATATTGAGCAACGTTCGAGAGACATTCCCCATCGCTTCAACTTGCTCACGGGTAATCGCCGCTTTGGCATCGGTCTGCTGGGCAATGGTTGCGATCGCTTGGGTTGCAGCCAACGTATTCTGCACCGCCTCTACCATCTGTTGACTGGAGTAGCTCACTTGCTTACCCACTTGATCAACCTGCTCGGTGACCTGCTGGATGTTGCTGAAAGCCTGACGGGCCTGTCCCACTTCTTGGGTAAAGGTCTGCACCAGCTCACTAATTTCTGAAACATCATGGTTAAGTCCCGAAGACACCGTTTGAATCTGGCTGGTGCGCTGCTGGAGCAGGACAAGGCCGTGGTTGGTCTCAGTGGCAAGATCATTAACCTGACGCGCAATGGCATCAAATTCACTCGCGAGACTGGCAAACTGAGCCGGGTCTTCTTCTTTCAGGGCACGAGTTGCCAGGGTAGAAGCATTCAAGGACAGAACCTTCGTCAAAGAGGCCACGCGCTTTTGATCCTTCGAGAACTGGGTTGCCAAGTCCACAAACTCATTCAAGAGCTGAGTCCGTTTGACAATCTGGTCGGTCCCGACCTGGAGCGTCTCAATACCGCCGACCATTTCGTCCATCCCCTGCTGACCGGCCCAGACCGCCGCTTTCGCCTGCTCCACCGCGTCTCCCGTTGCGAGGGCTTGCTGCAAAGAGTCAGCGGTGAGCGTATTCACCGCTTTCATCAAAGCCTGTACTTCCTGTACTGAAACCGTCTGATCCTGAGCCTGTTCTGCGGTTTCAACCGCAATCCCTTCCAGTTGCCCTGCACTTTCCGTCACCTGCTCGGCGGTGACCACAACAGAAGAGATAACGCGGTTCAAAGACTCAATCAGTCGGTTCAACGTATCAGAGACAAGACCTGTGGCCCGCTCGTTAACCTCGGCTTCAATGGTGAGGTCTCCATCTTCTAAAGCGGACACCACGTCTAAGAGATGGCCGATATCCATTTGTAGCAGTTCGCTTTCTTCACGAATCTGCTCCTCTTGCTGACTCCGCTGTTCTGCTTCGCTTTTGAGCTGTTCGTTGAGCGACAGTAGATTGCTTTGGGAGGCTTCTAAGGTCATCTGAGACTGAAGACGCTCTTGAATATAGCCTCGGACGGCGCTCAGGACAATGGACCACGTCAGGGCCAGTAAGACTAAGCTTGCAATAGCATAGGTTACAGACCAAGCCAGTCGTTGCTGATAGGCCTGAAGTTGATTCGTGATCTTCTGCTTAATCGTGGCCAAGGTGCCATCAATGCCCTGTTTATAGATGGATTTCTGCTGGTTGTACTTGGGACTCAGCAATAGGTCGAGGGCTTGCTCAGCTTTCCCCAGACGCACTAGCTCAAAGGCTTGGGTTTCATAGTCAATTAACTGCTGGTTGGCGGCATTGGTTTTGGCTGGATTGGTTTGCTCCGCTTCAGGGAGTGCTGCGAGAATCGCACCAATGGCTTCGTCCAAGGCCGGGACGTTGGCGGTGTAGCGTTCTTCCCAACTTAGGTCGCCGGTACTGGCCGCCATCCGAGCCGACATCGTTAAGACTTCATCGAGATGAACCACTTCGCCGCTTTGCTCTTGGAGCTTGAACTCTTTAGTGATAGTGCTCTGCAGCCCCTGATAGATGCGCCAGATATTCCAAGCAGAGGTACCCGTGAGGGTCAAGCTAAACAGCACTGAAACAGTGATGGCTGGGATCAGGCGAGCCTGGAGGGCCGACTGCAGGCGTCGCAGTGGAGATGAACGTCTTGCCTTGGGCGTTAATTCTGCGCTGGTGAGGGGTTCAGCAGTCATGGTAATGTCCTTCAACAATGGATGAAATAGGGCGGGATTTAGGGTTAGAGCTAGGCTTCGACCGGGATGGGTTGCTCAGCGTCATCGACGGGCCGATCGGCCACCTCGTCACTGAGCGCCTCAGTGGATTCTGCAGGCAGCTTGAAGACAGCGACCTTGCTCAATAGGTCAGTGGATAACGCATTCATGGCCTCTGAAAGCTGTCTGGCATGTTGGGACTGTTGAGCAATCTGTTGAGAGAAGTCGGCAATGGCCTCCATGCTCTGGGTTGAGTTTTCTGCAGACTTGACGATGGCTTCATGGGTCTGACTCACGACGTCTCCGGCTTCTACGGCCTGTCCGGTCACCTGCTGTACGGTCTGGAAGACGGTATCGGTTTGTTGAACGCCGCGATTAAAGTCTTCGACCAGACCGCCGAGATTCTGTACGTTGGCGTCAATGTCTGATACCACCTGGTGGATTTGGGTACTGCGCTGCTCTAGGGTACTGAGCCCCTCGTTGGTTTGCTGGGCCAATTGACTGACCTGGGTGGCAATCAATTCAAAGTCGCGGGCAACGCGAGCAAACTGCTGTGGGTCGCGCTGTTCTGCGGCGCGGGCGGCGACAAGGGAGGCATTGAGGGCGAGCACCTGCGTTTCAGCCGCAATTTCGCTTTGGTCATGAACGAACTGGTCCGTCAAACCGACAAATTCACCGAGGGTTTTCATCTGTTGGACGATGCGATCGCTTCCCTGCTGCAGTACCCCAACATCTGTGCTCAGATCTTGCATAGTGGCCTGCCCATCAACCACCGTATCTTGAAGCGTCAAAAGAGAGTTCTTGGTGGTCTCAAGCTGGGCCGCAGCACTCTTAGCGGCTTCCCGAACCGTGGTCGTCAATTCTAGGGCTTTATTAACAGCGTTTGTTTGTTGCTCGGTGCTGTTTGCCACTAAGGCTGCAATCCGTTTTTGGCGTTTACCACTTTGTGAGACTTCACGAGTGGTGCCGTCCACTTGCTGAAGAATGCCACCGAGAGATTCGACAAGACGGTTCAGCGTATCACTGACCAACCCTGTGGCCCGGTCATTAACCGTTGCCTGCACCGTTAAATCGCCCTCCTCGATATCGCAAACCACATCCAATAGCTCACCAATATCTTGCTGAAGCTGTTCGCTCTCTGCTTTGATTTGGATCTCTTGTTGTTCACGGGCCATCGCTTCTTGAACCAGCTCATTGTTGGTGGAGGCCAGTTCAGATTGCGATCGCTTTAGAGAAGCCTGAGCGGCGGCTCGATCACGGATATAGTCTCGCACCGCAGATAACACCAGAATCCAACCGGCAAGCAAGAGGGGGAACGTCCCTGCAGCGAACCAAATAGACTGCTGAAGCTGGGTTCGATAACTCTGGAGCCTCGCTTCAATAAATTGATCAACCGCATCAAGAACTTTTTTATTGCCCTCTGAATAGATCGTTTTCTGTTTTGTATAGTCCGGCCCCAGCAACAGCGCCAGCGCCTGGGGCGCTTTACCGACTCGCACCAATTCAAACGCCTTAGTTTCCATTGCAATCAAGGCTTTGTTCGCATCATCCGTCTTGGCCGCCTCTGCCCGAATGTCGTCAGTCACGCTGGACAGCACCTTTGCGATCGCGGCATCTAACTGAGGCACAAACTGGTTATAACGCTCTTCCCAGCTCAGATTGCCGGTACTGGCGGCCAGTCGCGCCGACATCGTCAAGACTTCATCAACGTAGATAATCTTATCGGCCTGCTTCTGGAGTTCGAACTCTTGGGTCGTCGTTTGCTGAAATCCTTGATAGGTATTCCAGACATTCCAGGCTGAGATGCCGGTCACAACGGTACTGCCGATAATCGTCGCCACAACCGTCTCAACGAGATGCGAGCGAACGAACTGCCGCATTTGACCGATGGGTGAATCAGGGGCACTGGACTGGATAGATTGATCTGGAGTCTCTTGGATATTCATGGCAAAGCAACAGGGAAAACGGCTATGGAGTAATGGAAGAACGGATGGATGGGTTGATCGCAAAGAAAGGCATTAAGCCCACTGCTGAGGCTGCCAAACCTCTTTAGAAAACCACTCCTGACGTAGCAACACCATTGCATCTGGTGCCAGTGACTTCGGGAGTAAAGCGATGGGATCAAATAAAGCAGCAGGGACTTCAGAATGGGTGGCGCTGCCTAAAACCTTATCCACCACAATTCCGACCTGAGCCAATTTTCCTGCCGCATCTCCGAGTCGAACCACGGTAGATATTTCTCGTCCCATGGGCTGCTTTACCTTCAGCAGTGGAGCCGCTGCAATGAGGGAAATCACCTGACCATTTTGGTGCATGATGCCCATCAGTGGCGGCGGGTAAAAGGGCAGCTCTAGAATCTGAGCCTGTTGAAAACGAGAAATTTCTGCAACCCATACCGCTGGAATGGCAAGGGTATAGCGAGCAACTTGGGTGAGAACGAGACGACGCTCTAAAGAAATCGACGTTTGTTCTGCAACAGCGGACATTGTCATCTGGCTTTCCTTTAGGCTGTAACGCGCTCTAACACCTGCTCAACCGACTCGCGGCTGACGGGCTTAGTGAGATAGTCATTGGCACCGGCACGCTTGACGCCATAGTTGATTTCGATGGGCGTTTTCTTGCTAGAGCAAAAGACAACATACTGATTGGCGGTGCTGGGGTTCATGCGGAGCGATCGCAAAAACTTATAGCCATCTTGCTCAGGCATGACGACATCTAAAAATACGAGGTCGTACTCGCCGGACTCCACTAGGGCCAAGGCATCCTTGGGAGATTCACACTGATCGACTTGGTGACCAATGCGCTCAAGCAGCTTGGCAAGGTAGTGGCGGTCGATGGAACTATCATCAATGATTAGGAATCGCATGGTTACTCTCCGGTTTAAAGATTGGATTGAGAGGGTTGATCAGGCATCACAGCCTGAAGTTTTTTCTGTAAGCTGACTTGAAACTGGTCAATCTCATTGAGAGATAGGGGCTTGGTCAAAAAGTCACAGCCACTCCACTGGGCACGCCACTTATTCGAGAGCTTTTGCTCTCCGGTTAAAATAACCAGCGGAATCGAGGAAATTTCAGGCGTCTGCCGAATCTGCTTCACCAGCTCAAACCCAGAGATGCCCGGCATATTGATGTCGATAAAAATAATGGCGGGCTTCACCTGAGAAATCATGGGTATTGCCTGCTCTGCATTTTGATTCACCACCACTGGATACCCCAGTGCCGTTACCAAATGCTGGAACTGCATCAACACAATGGGCGAATCATCAATAATCATCACTGAGTCAGGTGCGACCTGACGATCTGAGTCGAGGCGAATAACCCCCGCCTGCTTGAATTTGGCAAATCTTGTGGCCACGTCTAGGGTGTCCTTAGCGAGCAAGACGCTAATTTCATTGAGGGTCTTCCCTGACTTAACAACATTACGCAGCCACTGCTGTCGCGCCTCCGGTAGACCTGACTTTTCAAGAGCGACCGGATTTAACACAGGAATCGTCGTCATTGAGGGCACCACTTTTTTGACTTGGTGCCACTGCTGCTGCCGTTGCTGGGCCTGTTCAAAAAGCTGCTCTAGCGGAAAACCAGCGATGGGCAAAGCCTCTGCCAACTCAGGTTCAGGAATATAGAGTGCTTTGCCAGCCCCTAACGATAGGTAGACATCTAAGTCAGCCAGCGTTTTCAGGTGCATTGCCTCTGACAGTTGAGCAATATCTAGAATATTCATCTGGATCAGCTCTTCGATCAGGTCTGCTGACACCAATGTTTGAGCTTTACTCGTTTTTTGAAGTTCAGCTAAAAAGGAACGGGCCGGATCGCGGCGAGACTGCGGCAGGTAGCGCTTAATCGTGCTGAGTAATGTGAAACAGGAATAGGGTTGAGAGCCTGAATAACAAGCCACTTGGTTAGAGCGTAGGCCAAAATACCAGCGATGATTTTTGTGGGCTAAACGGTCAAACTTAATTTCCCAATAGCCGGAGACACCTCTATCAAAGGCTTCACGCAGTGTTAGAGCTAGCTCTTGGGGACCAAAGGATAGGGTCTCTTGCTGGACGGGTGCTTGTTGAATCATGAGCAACGATGGGGTCTAAGTGTGATTACCCTGACGACAATCGGGCAGCAGAAATTTTGCTGATCTAGCCCTATACCCGTTCTCTTGACTGATACAGGCTGGGTTAGCAAGGCATTTATAAAGAATCCAGTCATTCAAAGGAGAAGGCTAAATTCAGAGTTTCAATTTTGCGTATCAAGAATGGATCGTTAAACTCGCACTAGACGTTTGAATTTACTTTGTAGAGAGATTGAATCTCGCCTGTAAAGTTAAGATACCCATCTGATCCCGAAGGTCTAACTCTTTGGAGCCAATATCTACCGACATGGAGCGTAGAGGAGCGATCTTCAGTTCGCTACTATTCAGTCAGAGAAAAAGTTTCAGCTCTCGATCAGCATTTGGGTGGTTCAAAAAAAGTCGTCGATTGATGGCATTATGCCCTGTCGCAGGTAATCGTCTTCTTGAATAGCCGTGGTTCTTTGTATAGAGTCTCGCTTGATCACCATAGGCTCTAATTGAGAGATAACAGGGTGAGATACAATTTTCAGTAAAGCTTCTTATATCTCTAAGATCATGCGGCGGCAGGCAGCTCTTCAAATATTGACAGACCACCAGAATTCACTCAAGAGCTTTAGCGTTCAGTCGTTAATTTTGTTTGGTTCAGTGGCAAGGGATGAAGCCCGAATAGACAGCGATGTTGACCTGCTAGTAGAATTTGATCGCCCGGTGGGGTTGTTTACATTTATCCGTTTGAAACGATATTTAGAAGAGATTCTAGAGCGTTCGGTTGATTTAGGGACGCCTGATTCACTTAAATCTTATCTACAGGAATCTGTTCTCCGAGAGGCGATTCGTGCCTTCTAGAGACTGGCAGAACAGAATAAGGGACGTTATCGATGCGATCGCAGAAATCCGGGCGTTCACAAATGAAATAACGTTTGATGTCTTTCAGGATGATCCAAAAACGATTAAGGCAGTCCTGTATAACCTTGCCATCATTGGTGAGGCAGTTGGCCGTATCCCATCTGAGATAGAGACTGCACATCCAGAAATCCCCTGGCTCGATATGCGTGGAATGCGAAATATTGTGATTCACGAATATTTTCAGGTAAACCTGGCTATCATTTGGCAAACGATTCAGGAAGACCTTGTCCCTCTAGAAGTCTCTCTTCGCAAACTCGTAGATGTGTAACCTAAAAATCTGCAGGCTTAAAGCTCAGCAGGTTCGATAAGATAGAACGGTTCCCTGAGATAGGTCTAAGTTAGGTCACCCATGTCCGCCGCAGAGCAGCCCGAACAGCCTGAAAAAATTTATCTGCCTCGCACCAGTGAGTCAGACGATCTTAAAAAGATTCGCCATACCACCTCGCACGTGATGGCGATGGCGGTACAGAAGCTCTTCCCAGGGACGCAGGTGACCATTGGCCCCTGGATTGAGAATGGGTTTTACTACGATTTTGATACGTCCGAAGCTTTTACTGAGAAAGATCTCAAAGCCATTAAAAAAGAGATGGTGAAGATCATTAAGCAGAAGCTGCCGGTAATTCGGGAAGAGGTGAGCCGTGAAGAGGCTCAGAAGCGCATTACGGCTCTAGAAGAACCCTACAAGCTAGAAATTTTGGCTGATCTGAAGGAGCCGATTACGCTCTATCACTTGGGTGATCAGTGGTGGGATCTGTGCGCTGGCCCCCACGTAGACAGTACGGGGGATCTCAACCCTAGGGCGATCTCCCTCGAAAGCGTGGCAGGAGCCTACTGGCGCGGGGATGAAACCAAGGCTCAACTGCAGCGCATCTACGGCACGGCTTGGGAAACGCCGGAGCAGTTGGCTGAGCATAAGCGACGAAAAGAAGAAGCCGCTCGACGCGATCACCGCAAGGTGGGTAAAGAGCTGGGGCTGTTTATCTTCTCTGATTTAGTAGGGGCCGGATTGCCCCTGTGGACACCGAAGGGGACCGTGCTGCGATCGCAACTCGAAGATTTCCTCAAAGGCGAACAAACCAAGCGGGGTTACCTGCCAGTGGTGACGCCCCACAT
>JBAUJD010000198.1:0-4961 GCA_049683515.1 Thermosynechococcaceae cyanobacterium
GGGTCTACACAGGGCGGGATAGATAGCAGATTTCCATCTTAAAAACAGAAGAAACAGTGATTGTCAACGACTATAGCGAAGTGTAATCTCCCATGAGTGATCAAACCCGATACCTATCAGAACCCGTTCTCAAAATAGGAGGGGCTGACGTTTCGACAGACCTGATGAAAGATATTTTAGATATCACTGTAGATGAAAGTTTACATCTACCCAGCATGTTTGTGCTCAAGGTTCATAATGTCTATGTTCCTGCCAGTGAGAACAATGAAGAATGGCGAAATGAGAAATATTTCAACCTAGGCGATTTAATCACCATTGGGTTCAAGGGTAGCACCACAGAAGATCCTGAATTTAAAGAGAGTGATGAAGAGCTGAAGTTGATCGAAGGTGAAATTACCGCCATCGAAGTTAAGTTTTCAAATACCTCTGAAGCCCACCTGATCATTCGGGGCTATGACGTTTCCCACCGCCTCCATCGGGGCCGTTATAATCGCTCCTTCCTCAACCAAACCGCCAGCGACATCGTCAAAACAATTGCCAAGGAAGCTGGGATCAAGATCGGTCAAGTCGATTCAAGTGGTTCCCCCCGTGACTATACGTTTCAAGAGAATCAAACCAATATGGAGTTTCTGCGCGAGCGAGCGGCTAGGGTCGGATTTGAACTCTTTGTGCAAGACAATAAGCTCTACTTCCGGAAGCCAAAGAATAATGGCTCTCTAACCCTAGAGTGGCTGACAGACATCAGCAGCTTCGACGTGCGAACAACTACCGCCGAGCAGGTTAGCTCCGTTGAGGTCCACGGCTGGGACTACAGCCAGAAAAAGTTAATCTCAGAAAAAGTCACTACAGAGCAGCTTGTAACCACCACAGGTAACACGAAAGGGAGCAGCAGCAGCCAGGTTTTTAAATCCATGCCATCTCCGCAGATGATTGTGGTGGATCAAACCGTGGAGAGTGCTAAAGAAGCAAAGCAGATGGCTCAATCACTCTGCAATGAGCTAGGGGGCGAGTTTGTGACGGCCAAAGCAAAGGCTGAGGGCAACCCTGAAATTCGCCCAGGCAAAGTGATTAATCTTGAAAAGATGGGTGATCGCTATAGTGGGCAATACTATGTGACGGAAACCTGTCACCTTTATCGGAAAGGTGTATTGAAGACTCATTTTGACGTTCGAGGCTTAAGGCAGGGTAGTTTACTCTCGACCCTGCCGCCAAAGACACATCTGCAACCCGGTCAGACCAACCTCGTTGGCATCGTGACCAACAACGACGATCCCAAGGGCTGGGGGCGCGTTAAGGTAAAATTCCCAACTTTAACAGAGAAGGACGAAAGCCACTGGGCCAGAGTGGTGGGCCTAGGAGCCGCCAAGGAGCGAGGCTTTTATTGCCTTCCTGAAATCAATGATGAGGTCTTGGTTGCATTTGAGCACGGAGATATTCATCGCCCCTATATTATTGGCGGTGTCTGGAATGGCGGAGAGGACAAAACCGTTGAAACAGTGAATGACACCATTAACAATGGGAAGGTCAGGCTACGCACCATTAAGACTCGTACAGGACATACTATTCAGTTTGTCGAAGAAGATAAATTTAACTCCAAAGCTGGGATCTATATCACGACGGCTGATGGACATCATATCGATCTCAATGACAGCGAAAAATACATAGAAATTCAAACGGTGGGTAACCACACCATCCGTATGAATGACAAGTCGCCCTCAAAGGGGATTGATATTAAAACTTCTGGCAGAAATCAAGTCATCCTCAATGACACAGCCAAATCAATTACAGTCAAAACCGCAGGACAACAATCTCTAACTTTCAAAGATGCTGGAATGAGTGTCTCACTTCGAACAGCAGGACGGGTTAATGTCAATGCAGGAAGTGCAGTCAGTGTCAATGCAGGAGGTGCAGTCAGTGTCAAGGCAGGAGGTGCAGTCAATATTACAGCAGGAGTTGCGGCCACTGTCTCTTCGGGAGGACCACTCAATCTCACCTCAGGAACAGTGATTAATATAGGGGCACCCGTGTTTAATATTACAGGTGGGTCAGTTGCAATGTTGGGCGTTGTCACGGCCAACGGTATTCCACAGCTTATGTAAGAACATCTACGATAAGTCTGATGTTCCTGATTGACTGACAAAAGTTTATGCCCCACACCCCCAACCCCACTCCCCTAGGAGAGAGGGGAGAAAATCACTTCTTGTTCCCTCGCCCCTAGGGAGAGGGCTAGGGTGAGGGGATTTCAGCAGTAAAGTGCAGGCTTTATCAGCCAACCAGGTGATATTTAGACTGTCCTAATAGCCTCAACAGATTAGACCGAGGTCGGATCTTTCTAGCGCTTGGCTGTTCTTCAATAGGAGACAGCAAACGGATTGAGATCTATCATGCTTGCCAGCTCCACTATTGATGCGAGTCTAACCACGCAAAGCCTTACCTTTCGCCCTGGGGAAACACCTGTTTCCTTTGGCGTTTCGGTCATGAACCGCAGCGATCAGTTTGCGTCTTTTCAGCTAGAGATTCTCGCGGCTGGGTCCAGTGAACAGACAGGCTGGTATCATCTATCCCCTGAAGTCTCTACGGCAAAATCACCTGGAGATCGCACAGACTTCCAGGTTGAGATTCTAGACTCCCCCATTCCAGACTTTGTCGGGACCATCAATCTGATGGTTCGGGTCTCTTCGCCACAGCTCCCCGAAGAACGGCGGTTAGTGCTGCGACTCACCCTAGAACCCAGGATTGAATCCAATCACCTCCGCCTTGGATTGCCGGTTCCACATCTGCAGGTTTATCCCCGCAATACGGTTGATATTCCGGTCACGGTCAAAAACGTAGGCTCACAGACCACAGAGGTGCTGCTGCAGTGCAACAAACTGCAGCCCAGTTGGTTGGTCAATGGCGCAGAACGGCGCTTAGAAATTGCGGCCCACAGCGAGATCACAACCGCCTTTCAATGTCAGCCTGCAGGAGCCGATCAGGTTCCGAGTCAGAACTATCCCTTCATGATCACTGCTCGAAATCGAGACGGTTTCACGACAGAAACGCAAGGCACCCTAGAAGTCTTACCCGTGGGCTTCATGCAGTTTGAGGCCCAGCCCCAACAGCAGCGGATTCCAGCTAAAAGACCGTGGCTCCCCAATTTCAAAGCGCGACAAGCGGTGTTTCAACTGATGTTTCAGAACACCAGTAATCTTTTACAAACCGTTGAGCTAGAGGTGCGGGGCCAAGATGCCCATCGCTGCCAAAGTCAAGCGAACCCAGAGCAAGCGGTTCTACCGCTGGGAGAAATGACCCCCGTTGACTTGACCCTTTCCCCTCGTCGGCCCTGGATAGGCTGGTCGCGCAAACTGAAGTTTGAGGTGAAGCCCTGGCTATCAGATCCCAGATTAGGAAGCTGTGATCCCGCGACTCAGATTTTACTCTTAAAGGTTTTTCCTATCATTCCTTTGTGGTTGCTCTTGGCTTGTTTCTCGATACTCGCAGCGATACTCTTTAAACCCACACCCAACACCCACCTCGCAGGCGTGAACGCGGTTAAACTAAGCGGCACCAGTGGCAGACTTCCGCTGGTGCTCAGTGCTTCCGATGACTGTTCGATTCGGAGTTGGGGGATATCAAGCTGGAAGCTATTAAACCGAGAAACGCTCAAACCTGAAGGCACTTTAAATCAAGGGGCTGCAACACAAACCTGTACCGAGAAGCAACCCCGCTCTGCTGAGGGTCTACTGGCGCTGACAAAACAGGCGATTCGATCATTGGCACTGGTCCCGGTCAACAACAATCAAATCTTTGCCGGTTTAGAGAATGGAGACATTCAGGCTTGGGATCTTAATGGCGGCAAGCAATTATATACGTTGAGAGATGCAAAGGATAAGACGAGCGATCGCATCTTAGATCTCACCTTTACCCGCAACGCTCTGACGCTCTACAGCGGCTACGGCAGCGGCAAAATTCGCAGTTGGCGACGCTCCAGCGATGTTCGCTTCAGTAGCCAGCCCAAAGTCTTCTCACTTCCGGATCGCTTTAGCTTTCAAGTTTGGTCTTTGGCCCTCAGTCCCGATGAGAAAACCCTCGTCAGTGCTGGACAGTTTAAGCGCCTCATTCTATGGGATGTTGCTAAATCTCAACCTCAGCAACTGCTCACAGAATCAGGCCAAAACCAAGGCGAAAATGACTTTTACTGGGATGCCACCTTTGCGCCCCAAAGCGCGATTCTTGCCGCGTCAGACTCGGATGGTTACATCACGCTCTGGGACACCCGCCAATGCAAAAAGCAACCGTCATCTAAAGAGTTGACAGCCGATCAGATCCCTCAGACAAGCTGCGCCCAAAGATCTCAATGGCAGGCTGCAGACACCTCCATTCGCAGCATTCAATTTACTCCCGATCGCAGGTGGCTGATCAGTGCAGGGGATGACGGAAAAATTACCGCTTGGCCGATGACCTCAAAGATGACCCTCGATACCGCCAAAAAATCGAAACGGATTGCCACGCTACCCAACCGAGTCACCTCCCTAGACTTGATTGCCAGTGACCAGGGTGTTTGGATTGCCAGTGGCTCTGAAGATGCCCAAGTCCGTTTCCATCGCTTTAACCCTTAACCCTATCTGGAAGATGCCATGAACGTGATCACAACCCCTCTCAAAGTAATGCTCAACCCGCCCTCTGGCCTAGAGGGACTGCCAGGGGAAACCGTGACGCTGCACGTGAGTCTCATCAATCAAGGGACTCAGGGCGCAGTGATTGATGTCTCTCTCGATCATATGGCCCAAGCCTGGTGTCCGTCGCCCAAGCAACGGGTTGCCCTCGACCCCCAGCAGGGCTGCGAAGTGAGTCTACCGTTTGAGCTGCCCGTTGATGCGTTGCCGGGGTCTTATCCCTATACGGTGGTTGTCGATGCCCCCAACCACTATCCAGAAGAGACACCGCTGCATTACCCCAGTCAGCTTGAAGTCCTCGTCAAA